>JBFFDV010000001.1:0-33014 GCA_041559215.1 Anaerolineae bacterium
AGTTCCAGACAGATGACCGAGAATCCGGACGCCATCCCTGAGTATCAGTCATCAGGAACTCGAAAGGGATCTCATGCAAGGGCGCTGGCATGTTTCCGCGGAGCTTAGGACGCGTTTCTCAACACCCTCTCCACACGGCTCTTTCCACAATTAATAACAGTAAAACTGTTGCAAAGGTTCAAAACCCGTACAGACTCTTGGTGAACCCATACGCTACGGAGGCATCAAGAATCCAGCCACAACGGTAGGAGCACGACACGCTGTGTCCCTACTTTCACCTCACTTGAGACTTTACAGACACCCACAAGCGGCTGTGCTACGGAAGAGAAACAAAAAGAGGCGGGACATCCCCTCGCCCGCCTCTTCAGCTTGTTTCTCTATCTCAGCGTCTCAGCCAGATTCAACAATAGTCCATTCTCTATCGCCGCTGACGAGCCAGCTTCGGATCCAGGATGTCCCGGAAGGCATCGCCAATCAGGTTCCAACCCAACACAAAGAGCAGTATCGCCACCCCGGGATAGACGATGATATACCAGTAATCAAACAACCTCGGCATCCAGTTCCTGGCAAAACTGATCAACTGACCCCAGTCCGCATACCCTGGCTCCGCTCCCAATCCCAGGAAGCTCAGCGCCGCAAAGCTCAATACATACGAGCCGATGTCCATCGAGGCCACCACCAACGTCGGGAAGATCGAGTTCGGTATCACATGCCTCGTCATGATCCGAAAATGACTCGCCCCCAACGTCCGTGCCGCCATCACAAAGTCCCTCTCCCTCACCGACAGGATGTCTCCCCTCAACAACCTCGCATACGTCGTCCACCCAAAAGCGATCAGGGCGATCATCCCCGTCGTAATCCGGTCAAACCTGGGACTCGTACCCAATACCGCTGCCAAGGTGATGGCCGCCAGCAGGAAGGGGAAGCCCATGAATATCTCCACCACCCTCATCAGTGCCTCATCCACCCAACCGCCGAAGTACCCAGATGCCGTCCCCACTGCCAGACCGATGGCGATCGTCGCCAGCGTAATCACCACTCCCACCCGAAACGCCGTCCTGGTACCCCATATCACCCCGTAGTAGATGTCATATTGCCCTTCCGTCGTCCCAAAAATGTGCTCCGCAGTCGGCGGTTTAGGCTCGGCGAAATACCCGTCTCGAGGTATCCGGTACGGCTCGTCCGGCCTCTCAGGCGGCGCCAACAGCGGTGCAAGAATCGCTATCAATGTGAACACTATTACCAAGATGATACCCGACATCGATACTGGGTTCTTGAACAGCCTCTGGAAAACCTTAGGTGGATGCCGCACATTCTGCAGCAGGCGCCGCAGTGCCCCAGCTTCTCCACCTTCCTCCCTCAAGGCCCGTTCCGCCTCTTCAAAAGTCGTCATTGCCCTCTCGCTCTCCCTTGCCTATTCCAGCCGCACTCGAGGATCCAGATAGGCATACATCACATCCACCACCAGATTACCACACACTACAAGTACTCCATAGAACATCGTGAAACCCAACACCGAAATCACATCCAAATTCCCAGCCGCATTCGCTACCCACCACCCCAACCCCCGATAGTTGAACACCGTCTCCGTGATCACCACCCCACTCGCCATCCAGATCATCAGCAGGCCACCCACCGTCGCCACCGGGATCAACGCATTCCGCTTCGCATGCTTGTCTATCACAACCCTCTCTCTCAGCCCTTTGGCCCTCGCCGTCGTCACATAGTCCGCCCTCAACACCTCCAGCATCGACGACCTCGTCACCCTCACGATAAGCGCCCACTGCACATACGACAGCGTGATCACCGGCAAGATCAAATGGCGCAGCGCATCCCAGAAAATGTCCAACCTCAAGTTCAACAACGCATCCAAGGTGTTCATCCCCGTGTATCGGTGAAACTCCGGCGACAGGACAACCTGGCTCGCCCAGTCCGACAACCGACCAGCCGGGAACCATTGCAGCTTGGCATAGAATATCATCAATACCAACAACCCGAACACAAAAGTCGGAAATGACCAACCGATAATGGAAAACACCCGTGTGATCTGGTCTATCAGCTTGTTGTGATGCAAAGCCGATATCACGCCAAGCTGGATCCCTATCCAGATCAACGGCCCCGCAGACCACAACGCCAATTCGAAGGACGCCGGTATAAACCTCTTGATCGTGTCCAGCACCGGCGCCTTACCCGTCTTCGAAAAGCCAAGATCTCCTCGTAATACCCCTCTCAACCAGCGAAAGTACTGCACGTAGATCGGGTCGTCCAGACCATACTTCTCGATGATCTCGTCTATCTCCCCTGCTCCCTTGGGTATCGATTGCACGTATAAACTGGCGCGCTGCCCTGGGTCCAGAAAGGACATCATGGCGAAGATCAGTATCGTCACCCCGAAGAGGATGATCGGCAATATCAGCATTCTGCGGATGATGTATGCTAACATCTCTACCTAGTTCCTTCCTTAACTATATTCAAGTACAGCAAAACATGGGATCAAGAGGTTTACCTGAACCTCAAATTTGCCCCCGGGGATGGAAACGCCTTGTGAAAGGCCAACCAATACGAGCGAGGCCCAAGAAACCAAGTCAGAAAACGGACTACCTGGATCGCCTGTCCCTCGCCAGATAAGATTGGGGCAAGGACCGGGATACCCCGGCCCTTGCCCGAGTGCTCCCTCAAAGGGCGCTCAACTTAGAAGCCCTTGGAGAAACGATAGGCCCAGATGGGCGACGGATAGGCCGCGTTGAAGTAGTAACCTTGCACCCACATTTGGAAGTAGTGGCGGATCGACGGCTGCACCATGAAGATATCGATCACATCCTCAACCGCCATGGCCTGGAGTCCCTGATAGCAAGCCTCGGCCTCCTCGAGAGGTGTGGCCAGGCACTCCGCGATCCCCGCATCGTACTTGTCGTACAACTCCTGCGGGAAGTACTGCCACGCTGAGAAGGTGCCAGCGCTGTGCATGTACGGGAACACCCAGTTGTGCGGGTGGTGATAGTCCTCGTGCCAGCCGATGATGAACAGCGGCAGGCGGCCGCCAACCATCAGGTCCAGATAGGTCGGCCAGGGCACGTCTAGCACGCCAATCGAGCAGTTCCCACAGACGCCCTCGATACCGGCCTCGATGATCTCGGCCGCGGTGCGCCTCTGATCGTTGCCAGCGTTGTAGGTGATGACGAAGAAGAACCCGTTCTCCCACACCTGGCCGTCCCACGCCAGCTTCAACTCCTCCTCGCACTTGGCCAGATCATACTCCCAGTACCCGACCAGATCCGGGTCGTAACCGACCATGGGCGTGATGATAGGGCCACCGCGCTGGAGAGCCTCGCCCAAATATGCTTCGGTGATGTAGGTCTGGATGTCGAAGCAGTAGTTGAAGGCCTTCCGCAAATGCTCGTCCTGGAAGAAGTCGGGCGGGATGCCCTGGCCATCGAGCTCACCGCTGCCGATGTAGTCGTTGCCGCCCTCCGTCTGGACGCCGAAGTTGAAGAAGACGTCGGCCGTACCTACGCTCCCCAGGTTGACGAAGGAGCGGGCGGTGCCACCCTCATTGAGGATCGTCATCTTGCTCGGATCCGATTCGTCAATGGCGTCCCACTGCTCCTGGACCAGCTCGTCAGCCTGAGTCGAGTACTGCCTGGGGACGTCGACTTGGTCGCAGTCACCAGCCTCAAAGGCGGCATACCTGGTACCCCACTCATCCATAAACCTCCACACGACGCGCTCGATTGCGGCAGGGCCGGAAGGTCCGCCCTCCCACAGTGGCTCGGTCAGCCAGTAGTCGTCGTTCCGCACGAGCACTAGCTCCTCACCTGGCGTCCAGTGGTCGAACTTGAAGGGGCCGGTGCCATTCATGGCGCTGTACAGCTCGCTCTCCACGTCCTGGGGATCGTTATAATCCCGCCACGTGGCGCAGTCGCCATCCCAGCCGCCCATTTCCTCGACCCAAGACTTGTCCATGGCCACGCCCCAACCACTGGCCACGATGTCCATCATCGGGGCGAAGGCCACCGGCAGGTTGAAGGTAACCGTCATCGCGTCGTTGTCGAACTCGACCGAGCTCTTCACGAACTCACAGGCCGCCTCATCCCCCATCTCGTCGGCGATATCATTGATGGCGTAGTAGCCGGTAAAGGGCTCCAACACTACCCATGACGGACCACCAGCGCGGTCCTGGATCATCGTCCGCCAGAAGGAATAGGCTATGTCCTCGGGCGTCATATCCCCGCCCTCATGGAACTTGATCCCCTCGCGGATCTTGAAGACCCAGGTCGTCCCGTCCTCTGAGATCTCGGGCATCTCTTCGGCGAGGAGGGGGACGTACGTATCGAAGCGATCCCGCTCCCACCACACCAAGGTCTCATAGACGTTGTAGATGATCTCGTAGCTCGCCGTGTCATACTCGTAGCTGGGGTCCAGCGAGTCCGGTTCCCCGATGGTACAACTTATGAACGCATCAGGGTTCTTGACCTCTGCCGGCGGAGGTGGCGGGGGTGGCGGTGTCGTTGGTTCCGGCGCCGGCGTCTCCCCTGGAGCAGGGGTCTCAGCTGGCGGCGGGGGTGGCGGTGGCGCAGGCGTCCCACAGGCTCCCAGCACCAGAGCCACCACTACTAGCATATTGGCGATGAGCAGCCATCGCGCTTTACTAAGCATTGTTTTCCTCCTTCTACTATTATCGTTTTTTTCGTCCAAAATTCTGATACCATGCCACGGTGTCAAGGCCTTTCCTCACCTCCTTTGCAACATGATTCGCGAACGAGAAAACGCGGTTCTCGGAGGGTGTCAAAAAACGCGTCCTAAGCTCCGCGGAAGAATAACAGCACCCCTGCATAGGGTCCTGCTCGAGTCCGAGATGACTGATTCTCAAGGATGGCGTCCGGATTCTCGGTCATCTGTGTGGAACTCACCGCTTTGAGACTGCTGGGCGTTCTCCACACCCTCCCAATGCTCGCCAAGTATAACACAGTATTCGACAGATGTCAAGTTGTGATTCTTCCGCCCTTACGGGCTCGTTCTGACGCTGACCTCCACGAGTTGTTCATACTGGGGAGCAGCTCATACCCCAGTGTAGGATACCGTAGCAGGAAAGACCTGGGTTCACGCCAGGCCAATCAGGGAATTGGCCCGTGAAACGTACCCTCCCTATACATATATAACAACAAAATCACAGAAAAGGTTCACCCACACCCGACAAGAGTTCAGACCGGCGGGTTATCCCATGGGCGCCAAGCCGGGCCCATAGACTACCATCGTCAAGAAGGCGTCTGTCAGAATGAAAGCCAGCGATGCTGTCAACAAACTACGGGTCTGAACCCGTAGTAGAGCATAAATCACGGCTGACGCACCCACCACCGCTATGCACACAGGGACTAGCAGCTGCAGGGGCACATAGAGCTGTGCGGGCAGAAAAGGCACCGATACAGAGAATGGAACGTAATCGAAGACTGAAGGCATGAAATAGAACCTGCTAAGCTGATAGATCAGCAAACCGATACCCAAAGCCACATATCCCCTGCGACTTCGCACCCCGCCCTCGCCCAGGAAGAAACCAGAGATGAAGACCCAAATCAAGGCCGGGACTATCCAAAGCACAATGAAGGGGAGCATAGCCACACCCACTGCCGCACTGAAAGCGGTGTTCAACACAGCGACCATGAGATCGCCAAATGTTATGTGGTCCACGCGCGCTCGCACCGAAGGAGCAGTGCTGGCATAGTATACCTCGCTCGGACCTGGCTCCAGTCCATCGACCCAGCTCAGATGGAGGTTGCCGCTGGAATCGCTGCTCAGGTTGGACAGCCTGGACCAGTGCGAGGTGTTGCACGCCAGTTGGTACCCCACAAGCTTTCCGTCGGCAAAGATTATATTTATGATCTGGCTTTCCCTTCTGACCCCATGCGCCACGATCATGCCGCAGGTGACCATACCCTCCTCCACAGACGCCAGGGCTGAAGGCTCGGCGATGTATTCGCTCCCCAACTCAACCTCGCCGTCAGAGGGGACCAAATATTCATAACTATGGATCGACTCATACTCCACATAGGAGGGCTTCTCCTCCACGGGAAAAGCAAAAGCCCTGGCGTGCACAGGGGACGGCGAACCGAGCGCAAAACTTCCATACCAACCTTCCAGAACGGTTGCTGCGAGCCTTGAGGCCCGGTACTCCTGAGTCCACACCAGATAGCCGTATTCATCATCCATGGCCAGGACCGGACCATCGCGGCTAAAACGCACACCTGTTGGCAAATCCAGGAGCTTGACCCCCGTGAGAGTCTCGGCTGGTTCACCGGTAAGAACTGCATGGTACAGATCAGCCCTTTCCTCGCTCTCGCCAGGCTCCTCCCAAAGAAGATGAAGCCTGTCGTCTCGGTCGCCCCTAGCCACTGGATGGGACACGCCGGTTGCCAGAAGTCGGGAGGGAGCAAAAGATACAGCGCCCGGAGATAGAGTCGAGTAGAAGAGTCTACTATCTGCTCCCCTCCCCTCAGTCCAAAAAAGATGGATCATCCCTCCAGAGTCGGCCGTCATAGCATACTCACCGCAGGGGCTATCCCCTGATGACACAAGGGTTGGCGCCGCCTCTAGCCGGCCATCGCCATTAAGTGCTAGGTGAAACAGGCTCGAGGGCTCCCCTCTTGCCGGCAAAGCTAGAAGGAAAATGTGGAGGAACTCATCGCTATCCAGAAGAACGCTTACTTTCCTTGGTTCATAGAGACCGAGGTTCAAATCGTGCTCCTCCTCCAAGAGGCCTCGGTCATCAACACGGACATAGTGGAGGTCGTAATCCTCAGCCGTGCGGCGCAAAGCCCAGACAAGATGAACCAACCCCCGCCCGTCAACAACCAGGGGGGCTCCACTATCAGTGCCATAGAAGCCATTCCCGATAGGTATGCCACGACTCCAATCGGGCGCAGCTTTCAGGCCCAGACCGCCTCCTAGATCGATGGGGCCAATCAGAGCACAGGCCACCAGCGGACCTAGCCCCAGAATCGCCAGTATGATCCAGGGCAACCACCTCCTGAAAACTGACCTCTTGTCGCCGCTACTCGAATTCCCTCTTGCCATCTTCTCACCCACCGCAGCCTAGACTCGAAGGCGCGAACCCAAACTGATCACGGGCGCCACCGAAGGTAGCTGCGTACCAATCCTGGCACCCGGCGCAGAAACTCCCGCCTCACGAGGGGCCGTAACTCCCGCCAGGCTTCCTCTGCCGCCTCCTCCTCTGGGACACCGGGGACATGAGGAGCGAAGCGCTCTCGCACGTACAGCCCGGTTATGCGTTCAACTTGGGGAGCTCCTGAAGGAACACGGCTCGCCAGCACCGCAGCATACTCGTAAGGCGTCTGGTAGAATTCGCCTCTCACTCCCAGGACTCGGGCATAACTACACATCAACTGGTAGACTCTATGCACCTTGGAGAGCCCTTCCAGCCTCCTCGATCTGACGATCCAGAAAGCGAGGGCAAGCGCCGCTAGCGCTACTCCCACACCTGTGAGGAACAAAAGGCCAAGGGAAGGCCTCCTCGAAGACGAAGGAGGTATTATTACCTCTTCTATGTCTTCCAGCTCTTCCAGGTCGGCCAAATCACGCTCCAACTGCGAGTCTCCAGGAGAACCTTCCCTCCCCGGCCCTGTGTCGTCACGGCGCACGGGCCGAAGGATCGGTTCCTCGCTCGCCGTAGGCTCGAACTCCACCCAACCGTAACGGGGGAAATAAACCTCCACCCAGGCGTGAGTATTGCGTTCCTGTACCGCATAGCGGCCCAGCTCATCATCGAAGTCGCCGCCCACATATCCCACAGCGAGCCGTGATGGAATACCCACGGCCCGAGCCATGACCACCATCGCCGAGGCATAGTAGTTACAGTACCCCTCCCGGCTATCAAACAGGAGATAGTCTATCCGGTCTCGATCAGCGGGAGGCTCTTCGATGTCCTGATTATATGATATCGTGTGGCGCAGATAGTCCTGTAAAGCGATCGCCTTGTCGTAGGCATTATCGTATGGGGCAGCTATTTCCTGGGACAACTCCCTTATGCGCTGGGGAAGGGCAGCCGGAAGTTGTAGATAGCGCCGGGTGACCCAAGTTGGATAATCCTCTCCCGCTCCCCTGAGGTTATCCACATCGGCCGCAGAGACTGAGGAGATGACGCTGTACGGCCGGTCACGACTAAGCTGCACTCGGCTCTTGATCAGCGAAACGGCGGCGGGCGCAGAGAAGGGATCTCGTACATCGCCCCCAGTGAATTCAGTAAAACTGTATTGAACTTCAATGGGCAAGTCAACGGCCACCAGCTGGCCGAGCCCGAATATCTGTCCCACACCCGACCAGTTCGGCACAACAATCTGACGCGTCTCACGACGGAGCTGGTATTCCCCCTCACGAGGCAGATCTGTCTCGGCAGCTATGATCGCACTCATTTCGTCCGTGTTCCTCCAGCCAGTTCCATCGTATCGATCATATACCGCACCACGCCAGTACCGCCCTTGCTCAGTCCTGACCCACATCACAACCCTGCTACTCAAGTCAACGGGTCCTCCAAGCGCTAGTTGGTCAGTAAACGGGATGTTCTGATAGTCCTCTCTGTAACCTTGAAGTCCGGAGAAGATGCGATTCCATTGATCTCCTACGGTACGCCAAGGCCCCTCAACCTGTGACCAGAGGTCAGACAAGAAAGAACTCGACGATACCAGTGGCAACACCCAAACCGCCAGCAAGACGATGACCACGAGCAGGCCCCCGTCCCGCAGGAAATAGAAGCTGATGTCCCGATCGTACCTAGCCTTGGCTTTCTCCCAAGACTGTTCCCCTGTATACACATACATACGAATCGCCAACAGCAAGGCGCAGAAGATGTAGAGGAGGAAAAAGGGGAGAGCCTTAGGTGGGCTACCATATGCCACCAGCAGCATCGCCGCCCCTGTCAGAGCCAGGGCCTGCCAAACCTTATGAGTGCCAAAGACCAGCCAGGCGGAGGTGTATCCCAACCACCAGCCCAGGACGGCCATCAACAACACGAACATCGAGGTATCCGTGCTCGTTTGGCCCGCCACCACTATGCGCAGCCAGGCATCAAAGTGGTAGGCCAGTATGCTCAGGGCATCTCCCCACCCCAGGTGGGGACCAATGGACCTGATCGTCGCCCAGAAGATTAGCGGCACCCCGGTCAGGAGCGCGAGCAGATGCTTTAAGGCTCTCGGCCAACGGCTCCTGGTCAGCAGAAAGCCAATGATCATCCCCCCCAGAGCGGTCCACTCCACGATATGGAGACCCTCCACCCAGCCAGCCAGTTCCATGCTCCAGACGATGCTGAGCAGCATCAGCATGAGCAGGACAAACGACAATCTACCTTCCTTGACCTGAAACCTGTTCATATGTCCTCTGCTATCCTAGGCCGTCGAAAACGGCCAAGAGTCTCTCCGATCATTTCCTTGCATCAAGTACTGTCCGAGCAGCTAATCTACCCAAGCGAAGCCCATAGCCCGCAGCAATAACTTCCCAGTTTCTAGCCTGTACCCCACGCAGATCAGATCGCATCATCACACTCCGCTCACCATCCTGCTCGTGCCACCCACGTCGACATCAGCGCAACTACTGCATGCGGGGATCTAGAATGTCCCGCAAGCCATCGCCGATGAGATTCCATCCCACTGAGAAAAGCACGATGGCCATGCTGGGCGGGATGTAGGTATACCAGTACTGGAAGGCGTTGGAAGGGGTCCCCACAATCCAGTTGCGGGAGACGTTCAGCATCACTCCCCAGTCGGCGGTCCCGCGCGCCCCGGACAGACCGAGGAAAGTGAAAACGGTGGCCAGCACAACCATCGCACCGACGTCCGAGGCGATCAGCACAAACAGACCCTGAGGGATATTGGGCAACACATGTCGGAAAATGATCCGCGGACTGCGCGCACCGATGGCTATGGCTGCCTGTACGTACTGCTTTTCTCGCTCAGCCAGCACGTTTCCCCGTACAATCCGGGCATATTGCATCCAGCCAAAGAGAACCAGCGACACCATGACAACCAACTTTGCCACACCTCCGGCTCCGCTAGCCAAGCGTGCGAAGAAGCCGGGCCCGAAGAACACCAGCATCATCATAGTGGCCGGCACAATCGGAACGGCCATAAAGGCGTCCGTCACCCGCATAATCAGTGCATCCAGCATGCGGCCATAGTAGCCAGAGATCAGGCCCAGGGCAACACCAATCAGCGCCCGGCCTAAGGTGACAAACAGCCCAATCCTCAAAGCCACACGAGTTCCCCATACAAGTCCGTAGAATACATCGTATTGGCCTTCCAGCGTACCCAATAGGTGATCTCGACTTGGAGGCTGAGGCTCGAATAGGCGGCCGTCCTTGGGCACTGCATATGGGTCATCTCCCTCGGGCGGCGCGATCACGGGAGCGGCGATGGCGATAGTGGCGAAGGCCAGAGCAATCAGGATACCGAGCATGAACCCCGGCCTGAGAAATTTCCTTAGCCGCCAGCGCGGGATCGGAGGGAAGGAGGGAATGGCCATAGGCTTGACGGTCTCCACCTCGGTCACCGCTGCCTGGCTATACGCCTGGGGTGGTCGGGCGAACTCGGCAGATCTGCTCTCTCGCATCTCAATCGTCCCCGGCGCGATCTGTTCTGATAGCGTCACATACCCATACTGTTCGGATACGCGGGTCAGGAATTGCTCGGCAGCTTCCACCACGCGCCAGGTATTCACTATCCGCAAGGTGTCGGTCTCCGCTTGAGAGGCCTGGCCGATGGCTCGGTCAATCCGACTGAGTGCAGATTGGCAAGCAGCGAACTCTTCCTCTTCCATGTTATCGCGGAGATCTTGAATGATCTTGAAGCAGCCTTCGCTAAGCCTCAAGGAGCGCTCATAGAGCGTGTCCGAAGAATCTCTTGGAGGCTTTGTGGCTTTCGAGACCAGCTTCTGGCCCACGTCCTTGAGGGAATGGCAATGCAGATCCAGGTGCGTCAGTGACCGGTGAATCTCCTCGTACCTGTTATCTTTCTCCCTCGCCATTCCCCACCAGGCTCCTCTCTCTAGTAAAGCCTGACTCGCGGATCAGCAACGGCGTACAGTAGATCAGACACCAGGCTCGCCACGACGACGACGCTGCAGGTGAAGATGGTGAACCCCAGTGCCACTGGGATGTCCGTCTGCAGCATGGCCTGGGCGGACGCACGCCCGATACCGTTGATACCGAAGACGCTTTCGATCACGACGATGCCGCTCATAAGCAGAGATGTGGCAACTCCACCAGCTGAGATCACCGGTAGGAGAGCATTGCGTCGGGCATGCCGATTGACCACTCTACTCTCGGGCACCCCCTTGCCTCTAGCCGTGGTTATGTAATCCTGCCTCAGCGCTTCCAGCATCGAGGAGCGCATGATCCGCGTGAGCAGGGCCCACTCTGCGAATGCCAGACAGAAGGCCGGCAACACCAGATGTCGCAGCGCGTCCCAGAATAGCCTCAGGTCGAGGTTCAACAGGGCATCCACACTATGCATCCCCGTGTACGCTCGGAACTGGTCAGAATGCACAACAGTGCTTGCCCACATGCTTAGACGCATGGGGGGAAACCAGTCCAACCAGGCATAGAAGATGTTCAGCAGTATCAGCCCCAGGATGAAAGAGGGGAAAGCCCAGCCCACGAAGGTGCCTGTACGCACAAAGTGATCGGGAAAGCGATTACCGTATCGGGAGGCCAGACTCCCAAAAACCACCGCCAAGAAGACACAGGGAGCCATCGCAGTCAGTACCAGTTCAGCGGTGGCTGGAGCGCGCTGGAGCAGACCTTCCAGCACAGGTTGCTGCCAGGCAGGAGAATAGCCCCACTCCCCCGTGGCCAACATCCGCAGCCAATTAACGTACTGGACCGGCCATGGCCTGTCTAGACCATGTCTCTCGATGGCCCAATCCTCTAGCGCTTGCTCTTCTGACGGCAGCAGGAACTTATTGGTCTTTGGTACATACACGCTGGCGCGCATTTCGAGCGGAAGCTGCCACATGAGGGAAAAAAGGATGAGGGTAAGCAGGAAGATGATGATCGGCAAGATCATCAACCTGCGGAGAATATACTGTATCAAATCAGCAACCTTTCGGTGACGTGTTTACGGAGCAGTGACTTTCCAGCTGTAAGCCCGAACTGGCTCCATCTATTCAAATACGACTTTTCCGCCCCGCGGGTTCATCGACCCTAACCCGTCACCCGCCAGCAAGCGACCCAATGGTCAGGGGAAGCCTCCAGGAACGCTGGCTCCTGTTCCTCGCAGATGTCCATCTTCACAGGGCAGCGGGTGACAAAATTGCAGCCGACGGGCGGATTAGCCGGGCTCGGCACATCACCAACAAGGATTATTCTCTTCCTTGTCTCCTCCACCACGGGGTCGGGGATGGGAACGGCCGACAACAGGGACTGAGTATAAGGTTGCAGAGGGTTCTTATACAGTTCGTCCCGGTCGGCGATCTCAAAAATCTTGCCCAGATACATCACTGCTATGCGGTTGCTAATATGTCGTACCACGCTCAAGTCGTGAGCAATAAAGAGGAAAGTCAGACCCAGTTCTGCCTGAAGGTCCTCCAGCATGTTGATGATCTGCGCCTGAATGGAAACATCGAGGGCTGAAATGGGCTCATCAGCGACGATGAAGCTGGGATTTAGAGCCAAGGCCCTGGCGACCCCGATCCGCTGTCGCTGTCCCCCACTGAACTCATGAGGATAACGGTTGACGAAATAGGGGTTCAATCCCACAACTTTCAGCAACTCCTGCACCCGCTCCCTCTTGGTTTTACCCTTGGCTATGCCGTGCACCTCCAACGGCTCCCCAATAATGCTGCCCACCGTCATACGCGGGTTGAGAGACGCATACGGGTCCTGGAAGATCATTTGCATCTGGCGCCGCATGCGCCGTAGCTTTTCGCCCTTCGCTCTCGTCAGATCTTCCCCCTCGAATACGACCTCGCCGGCAGTGGGGCGATAGAGTTGCAGTATGCATCTTCCCACGGTCGTCTTGCCGCACCCACTCTCACCCACTAGGCCGAAGGTTTCCCCCCGACGGATGAAAAAACTGACATCGTCAACGGCCTTGATGTCGCCCACGCGCCGCTGAAAGACGCCCCGCTTGATGGGGAAATACATCTTCAGGTTCTTGACTTCGAGCAAGACGTTGTTCCCGGTAGGCATTGTCATTATTTCCTCTCCTTCGTAATGTCTACCCAGCACGCCACCTCGTGTCCCGGAGCCACGGTCCTCAATTCAGGGCGTTCAGCACAGCGATCAATGCGGTAGGCGCAACGAGGTGCAAAAGGGCAGGCTGTCGCCAGATCAATTAGGTCCGGGGGCAGTCCAAAGATCGGTGTCAGTTTTTCCTTCACCGTCTGGTCCAGTCGAGGCACAGACCCTAACAAACCGAGCGTATAGGGATGACGGGGATCACCATACACATCCCTCACACTCGCGGACTCGATAATGAACCCTGCATACATTACGGCCACCCTGTCGGCTATGCCAGCCACAATGCCCAAATCGTGAGTGATCCAGATGATGGCCATCCCGATCTCATCCCTCAACTGCTTGACCAGCTCGATGATCTGGGCCTGAATGGTCACATCCAGGGCGGTGGTGGGCTCATCGGCGACCAGGATCTGGGGGTTGCATGAGAGAGCCATAGCAATCATGGCCCTTTGCCTCATACCTCCGCTGAATTGGTGAGGATAATCGTCCAAGCGATCCTCAGCCTGGGGGATCTGCACCAGCTTCAAAAGCTCCGCTGTCCGCTCTCGGGCCTGCCCCTTATTCATGCCCAAGTGCAACGTCAACGCCTCGCTGATCTGCTGGTTGATGGTAAGGACAGGATTCAAAGAGGTCATGGGATCCTGGAAGACCATGGCTATTTTGTTACCCCTGACGCTGCGCATTTCATCGTCGCTAAGCTTCATCAGGTCCCTGCCCTCGAACCACACCTCCCCGGTCTCGATCTTGCCCGGTGGCTGGGGTATCAGACGCAAGATCGAGAGCACGCTCACGCTCTTGCCGCACCCGCTCTCCCCCACTATGCCCAAAGTCTCTCCCTCGTTCACCTCCCAGGACACTCCGTTCACAGCTTGCACCACGCCATCATCGGTGTAGAACCGTGTCCTAAGATCACTTACTTCAAGCAGAGCCACTTGTTCGCCTCCTTCCAGTCTTCCACGTCAGAAACCTCGATCGTGATGACAGGCTTCTCTGACAAGTCAACAGAGTCTTGTCAACATGGGCTACTAGATCATCCAACTTCTAAATATAAAGCAATGAAGCAGATTTGTCAAATTCAAAAGCTGTAGGCGCAGCGGTTGGGCACAAGCCCCAAGATACGGGGGTATGAAGGACACGAGGAGACACCCCTCGTGCTCCCCGGGCTTTTGCTGCGCAACGCCCCGAATGGTGCCCGTTCCTGAGGGCAAATCCGAGTTTTGACCGCCGAATGTGTCGCGATCTAAACCTGATGCTGCACGACGGCAGAGACACTAAAAGTATGCCTAGGGGCGCCTTAAGGCCTCTTTACGTCCCCCCGTATCGCTAGACTTTTGGTCCGGCGCTCTCCGCCCTGTATGAGCGCAAAAGAACTAGGAAGGCCCTCTCCCCCAGGCCGACTCCTCCCTCCGAGCCGCCACAAACGATGCCTGAGCCACATCTATCCAACAAGCCACCATGTGTCCCTCCCCAACTTTCCGCAGTTCGGGCATCTTCTGTGAACAATGGCTCATGACGTAGACACAACGGGGGTGGAAAGGGCACCCGGAAGGCATCTTGATGAGATCAGGCGGTACCCCTTCGATGGGCGTCAGGGCTTTCTGCCTACCCACATCCAGTCGTGGGATGGAAGCCAACAGGCCAAGAGTATAGGGATGCTGAGGATGTCTATATAGATCCCTAACATCGGCTGATTCTACGACATGTCCAGCATACATGACTATGACACGATCAGCCAGTCCAGCGATGATCCCCAGATCGTGAGTTATCCAGATGATGGCCAAACCGATCTCGCTCTTCAGCCTATTCACTAGCTCTATGATCTGAGCCTGGATGGTCACATCCAAAGCCGTGGTCGGCTCGTCGGCGATGAGCAGATACGGGTTACACGAAAGGGCCATCGCGATCATAGCCCTTTGCCTCATCCCTCCACTGAAGAGATGGGGATAGTCGTCAATACGTTCTTCAGCCTCAGGAATACCAACCAGTTGCAGGAGTTCGACAGCCCTGTTCCTGGCCTGCCTGCCATCCATGCCCAGATGTAATTCTAGCGCCTCGGTGATCTGCTCCCCTATGGTAAGCACGGGATTGAGGGAGGTCATAGGGTCCTGAAAGACGACTCCTATCTTATTCCCCCTCATCTCACACATCTCCTGAGCCCCCACCGATAGCAGGTCACGCCCCTGAAACAATACCTGCCCACTGACTATCTCCCCGGGAGGCTCGGGTATCAAGCGCAGGACGGAGAGAGCGGTCACCGTCTTGCCGCATCCGCTTTCGCCTACAATGCCTAGGGTCTCTCCTTCATCTACCGTGAAGGAGATCCCATTTACAGCGTGGACCACCCCATCGTCCGTTCGGAAATGGGTCTTGAGATCCCTCACTTCCAACAAAGATGCTGTCTGAATCATTCCCTCCAGATAATCGCAACACTATGCCCTTCCTGCCTTCAGGAGCGAGTACACACTCCCGGTTGAGCAGAAAGAGAATAAGACGAAGCAACCGTGAACAAGCTAAGCAGAGGGGAACAGATGAGATGAAATAGCGTTCTATAAGTCAGAGGGTACATTAAGTTCCAGCTTATGCCAACCCCGTACCTAGCATCAATGGTGGATGGAGTAATGCAAGGGGGTAGATGAGTATCCAGCCCAGACTAATCTTTCAGCCGATCCTGCTTCATGGCTGTATACAGATGGTGTTAGGATAGTGCAGGCCGTAGAGACGACATCGCCACCCCGGGCGATGACCTCTGTGCCCAAATGACGTAGATACCAGAGTCTGGGTCGAGTTTGCTGACCTTGCTTTTGCACCCTCAGCCTGATGTTCTTCCAAACTCTATCTGGAGGAGCCTCATCAGAGACAGAGTCTTTGAGCACTGTCTCAATTAGCATATCCAGTTCGTCTCTTCTGGTCCTATACATGTCTCATCTCCACTACAACAGATCTATTATGATGAAAGAAGCTCATAAGCCGCTTCTCTGGATATCCGCGAGTCAGCCATCAATCTATTTCTCAAAGTCTTGCGCGCGGTATGTAACCGAGATTTTACTGTTCCCACCGGACAATCCTGAACGTATGCGATTTCGGCCAGGCTGAAGCCCTGAAGATAGAAGAGCACCATCACCGTCCGGTGCGGCATACTGAGAGACCGGAGGGCCTCATACACCACTTGTAACAGTTCGTCCCTCTCAAAAGCCCGCTCTGGCGAGTTGCGGGGCGTCGTCAGTAAACTGCCCAGTACATCTTCCAGGGAGATCAAGCGCAGTCGTCTCTTGGCCGCCCAATTGTAGCTCAAATTGACGATGATACGATGTAGCCAGGGGCGCAGCGACGAGCAACCGTCGACTCCGTCAATATGATCGTATGCCCTGAGAAAGCAGTCCTGAAGAATCTCCTCTGCAGCGCACCGGTCGTTGGTGATGGCCAAGGCGGTCCTGTATAGCTGATCCCTGTACTTGTTGTACAGGGTCTCAAAAGCATCCAGGTCGCCAGCTCGAATCCTGGACACCAGCTCAGCATCGTCAAGCATGAGGGATCCCTTTCTACATATATACCAGAAATCCGATGAATAGGTTCATCCTT
Source organism: Anaerolineae bacterium (assembly GCA_041559215.1). Taxonomy (GTDB): domain Bacteria; phylum Chloroflexota; class Anaerolineae; order UBA7937; family B3-Chlor; genus JBFFDV01. The sequence goes on from JBFFDV010000001.1 coordinate 16,820, forward strand.
AGTGCCGCACTATCCTTGCCATTTCAGGTTAGGCTTACGAGCCGCTGTCACCTCATCAAGCCTAGTCACTGGCGTGGTGCGCGGTGCATCCCGTATCAGTTCCGGTTCTGTCTCGACCTCCCGAGCGATCTGGCGCATAGCAGAGATGAAAGCATCCAAAGTCTCACGACTCTCCGTCTCTGTAGGCTCGATCATCAGCGCCTCGTCGACGATTAGGGGGAAATACACAGTTGGCGGATGGAAACCGAGATCAATAAGTCTCTTACCTATGTCCACCGTGTGAACACCCAGCTTGGCCTGCTCTCTACCAGAGAAGACGCATTCATGAAGACATGGGCGGTCATAAGGCAGAAAGTAGTACCCTTTGAGTCCATGCAATAGGTAGTTTGCGTTTAGAACGGCGTTCTCACTTACCTCTCGTAGTCCGGATGCTCCCAGGGAACGAAGATAAGCATAAGCCTTGACCATTACCCCAAAGTTGCCATAGAAACCACTGACGCGCCCTATGGAAAGCGGGCGAGAATAGTCGAGATAGTATTGGACATCAGCTCCCTGCTCTTCACGAAAGGCCACCACAGGAACTGGCAGGAAAGGAGTCAGTTCCTCGGTCACGGCTGTGGCCCCTGCTCCGGGACCTCCACCGCCATGGGGGGTGCTGAAGGTTTTGTGTAGGTTCAGATGTAATACATCAGTGCCCAATTCGCCAGGCTTAGCAATGCCCAGCAGGGCGTTCATGTTAGCTCCATCGCAGTAAATCAGCCCTCCAGCTTCGTGGACGATCTCTGCCACTTGAAGGATATGCTCCTCAAAAAGCCCCAGAGTGTTGGGATTGGTCAACATCAACCCGGCCACTCTCTCATCCATCATCCTGTCCAGCTCGTCAACATCTATGTTACCTCGCTCATCGGATCGAACAGTGATCACCTCATAGCCACACATGGCAGCCGTAGCCGGATTGGTGCCGTGCGCTGAATCGGGCACTAGAACTATGCGCCTTTCCTCATCCCCGCGGTGTAGGTGATAGGCCCGCAGAATGAGCATACCCGTCAATTCCCCGTGGGCACCAGCTATCGGCTGCAAGCTAACCCCGGGCAAGCCGGTTATCTCGGCCAGATACTTCTGCAACTCATACATCACTTGCAGAGCCCCTTGAACCGTTGATTCATTCTGCGAAGGATGGATCTGAGTGAAGCCCGCCAATCGGGCCACGTCTTCGTGCAACTTGGGATTGTACTTCATGGTGCAGGAGCCGAGCGGATAGAATCCAGTGTCAACGCTGAAATTCAGCTGAGACAGGCGGGTGAAGTGTTGAACCACCTCTCTTTCGCTAACCTCCGGTAGAGACAACTCCTGCCGCACAAACTTCTCTGGCAACGGCGCTTCAGGCACATCCAGGTCAGGCAGACGGTAGCCCACGCGCCCCGGCGAACTCAACTCGAAGAGCAAGGGCTCGGTCATCTTCAACCCCCAATCTCCCCGAGAGCCTGAACCAGGCGGTCCATCTCCTCCCTGGTGTTCATCTCGGTAACGCAAAGGAGAAGACAATCGGTCAACTGGGGATAGTCTCGCGCCAACTCATAACCGCCGATGATACCCCGCTCACAAAGGCGGTCGTTGACCTCGGCTGGAGGTAACGGCGTCCTAATGACGAACTCCTTGAAGAACTGCCCAAAGAGCCTCTCATATCCTGGCAGGGCGACGATCTGCTGCGCAGCATAATGAGCCTTGTGATAACATAGCTCGGCCACATGACGCAGGCCCTGTTTACCCATGATCGCCAGATATGTCGTGACCGCTAGAGCGACCAGAGCCTCATTGGTACAGATATTAGAAGTAGCCTTCTCCCTGCGGATATGCTGCTCCCGAGGCTGCAACGTCAGCACGAACCCTCGGCGTCCGTCTATATCTGTAGCCATGCCCACCAGGCGCCCAGGCATCTGCCGCAAGTACTTCTGGCGACAGGCGAATAGGCCCACATAGGGGCCCCCGTAGCTCAGAGAATTGCCAAGTGATTGACCCTCCCCCACAACAATATCGGCTCCCTGTTCGCCTGGTGGAAGAAGGAGCCCCAAGGCTATGGGATCCACGCAGACCACAAGGAGAGCGCCCGCCGCATGAGCCAGTTCGCTCAAATGAACAAGGTCTTCCAGGGAACCTAGAAAATTGGGATATTGAACCATCAAGGCGGCTGTCCCCTCATCGAGCGATTGCTCCGCCTGATCCAGGTCAACCCCACCATCCTCCCCATAACCAACTTCCCGTATATCCAGACCTACGCCCTGTGTGTAGGTTCTCAATACCTGACGATACGACGGATGGAGGGTGGAAGCTACGATGAGGTCATCCCGCCGCGTGACGCGGGCCGCCATCAATCCTGCCTCAGCCAAGGCGGTGGCTCCATCGTACATGGACGCGTTTGCTACATCCATTCCCGTTAGCTCGCAGACCATGGTTTGAAATTCATATATACTGGTCAGCGTTCCCTGGCTAGCTTCAGCTTGATAAGGTGTATAAGCGGTGTAGAACTCGCCCCTCGTGACGATATGATCCACCACGGCAGGAATGAAATGATGATAGGCCCCAGCACCAAGAAAGCAAGGATGATGATCCAGATCAGCGTTCTTTTCTGCCAGTCCACGTAGCAGGCTCTTCACCTCCATCTCCGCCAAGGGCTGATGAAGATTGAGATCAGGATACCGCTTCTCGGCAGGGACAACCTCGAACATTTCCCCCAGGGAATCCAGGCCTAGGACATCCAGCATCTTCCTTCGATCGGCATCGGTGTTGGGGATATATGAACTCATAATCATTCCTCGAGGGTCTTCAGATGAGTCTCATATTCCTCTGCTGTCATCAGGCCGTCCATCTCCGACTTATCCTCCGGATTCACTTTGAGCAGCCATCCGTCCCCATAGGGGTCTTCATTCACCAATTCCGGTCTATCCACAAGTTCCTCGTTAACAGCGACCACATCCCCGCCGATTGGAGCAAAGAGGTCCGAAGCTGCCTTGACCGACTCTATGATCCCGAAGGACTCAAACTGGGACAAGGTGTCTCCCGGCTGGGGCAGTTCCACATAAACGATGTCCCCCAACTGCTCCTGAGCGTAGCCGGTGATCCCAACTATCGCTAGGTCTTCATCCAGCTTTACCCATTCATGTTCCTTCGTGTACTTGCGATCCGTCGGTGTCATACTGATCCTCCTCCCTGTGCAGTTTCAGAATGATAGGTCCCTAATTGGAATAAGACCTGAGCTAGCAAGTCAACATCCTGGCATGGGCAATGCTCAACCCCAAGATGGTCTTGCCGTCGCATATCTCTCCAGAACCGATCATCTCCATTGCTCTATTGAGAGGCAACTTGACCACCTCGATACTCTCATCACTCTCCAGATTCTGAACACTTGACTTCAGATCAGTAGCCAGGTATAGCCGAATGCGCTCGTTACAAAAGCCAGGGGACGTATAGAAAACATATAACTCCTCCATATGTCCCGCCACGTAACCCGTCTCCTCCTGCAGTTCCCTCAAGGCGCAGGCTTCTGCGTCTTCGCTAGGCTCAAGGGTACCGGCGGGAATCTCCAAGAGCGCTCGTCCCACAGCAGCGCGGAATTGCTTTACCAGGAGCACATTATCTTCCTCGTTCAAAGCCACGATGGCCACCGACCCTCCATGCTCAACGATCTCCCGAATAGTGGTTCGACCGCTGGGCAAGAGAACAGTGTCCACCCGAAGGTTAACTACCCGTCCTTCATATATACGTCGGCTGGAAACCAACTCCTCGGTCAAGCTATCCTTCAAATTCAGACTCCCTCACAGGAAACAAGAAGGCCATTGGCTCCACAACCCAACAGCCTTCTTTGCACACTCAAATAATGCGCTGAAAAACCGTAGCCCTTTCATCCTATGTCTTTACCACGCTGTGGAGATTTGGAGATGCCCTCCAAGTTTCAGTTCCCTCCCATAGCATGAGGTTTGCTGCAAGGAAGAAGAAACGCACAACTCTACCCTCAAGCACTTAGGGTATGAACAATGTCTGTCCCACGTAGATGAAATTCACGTTGGGCAGGTTATTAGCGTAAGCGATAGCCCAGGCCGTGGTGCCAAAGCGCACGGCGATAGAAGAAAGAGTATCCCCTCGCTGCACAACATAGGTTCGGCCGCCGGTTGGCGATGTCGTCCCGCCAGGGATCGTCAATCTCTGCCCCACGTAGATAAAGTCGGGATTGACAATGCCATTGGCCCTGGCTATGGCATCAACTGTGGTACCGTACAAGCGAGCGATAGAGCGCAAGGTCTCCCCTCGGCGGACGATATGCACCCCGGGTTGAGGAGATGGAGCAGTGGCACCAGGGATAATCAACACATCCCCCGCCCTGATGAGATCAGGGTTTGCCAGGTTGTTAGCAGCCACTATGTCCTGAACGCTAACCCCGTAGCGCCTAGCTATAATATGGACAGTGTCCCCCCATCTTACGACATACTCAACCCCTTCACTGGGAACAGGCGGCGGTGGCGCCGGAGTAGCGGTTGCCCCTGCAGGAGGGGGGGTAGGTGTTTCCTCCGGTGCCGCCGGAGGGGTTATCGATACTTCAGGAGAAGCTGCCGGCGTCGCCGCTGGTGTCTCAGTTGCAGCCTGGGGCCCCACCTGACCAGTGGGAGTAGGGGCGGGCTTGGCTCTCTCACAGCCTCCGAGTCCCATTGCCAATGCCAGCAGAAGGAGCAGGACACCGGCTATTAACTGTCTCTTTCTCATCGGGCGGCCTCCTTACATCAACTCTCACTACCGAAGCTAAGCCATCATATCATAACCCAGAAGTTCCGTCAAGTCAGCCAAAGAAAGATTTATGTCAAGCGGAGTCTCTTATCAGGCCTAAGCCCCTTCGGAACCAGACTTCGAAGAGCCGAAGCGTACCCTGACCTCAGCGAGTTTCGTCTCCTTGATGGCTTCTATCTCGACCGGGGTCAAGTCGTACTCCGCCAGCGCTTTGTCAGGGTCTGCGAGCAACAGATCGCGGAACTCGTCGTCGCTGATAGCTCGATCCAGAATCGTTTTCACAATCTTTCTAGTCATTTCCCCGCTCTCCTACAGCCCTAATAGCATGACTGCCACCCGCGCCAACATGTGAAACTAACCATTCCTCTCGCCCAACTCCTCCTGGAATGCCCGGTAGGCCTCATCGCCGTACAGGACAAAAAGCACCTCTTCTAGGCCGCTCTGGCCCGCCAGGTGCTCGCTGACTGCATTGATCATGATCTCAGCCACCTCTGAGTACGGGAAACCCCCTACCCCAGTGCCCAAAGCCGGAAAGGCTATGCTCTTGAGACTCAACTCCTCGGCACGAAGCAGGCTGTTCTCGGTAGCAGACCTGATCTTATTGGCATCCGTAACCAAATCCGTGGCCATCACCGCCGCATGGATCACAACCCTGGCCCTCAACCTGCCTGCCCCTGTCACCACTGCCTCGCCCACCGGTATAGGACCCTGCCTGACCGCCTCATCCTCGATCTGCTGGCCCCCGGCACGCTTTATTGCACCCGCAACCCCAGCCCCCATCCACAAGGCGTTGTTGGCCGCATTGACTATGGCATCGGTCTCCAGCGCAGTGATATCTCCCTTATGTAGAGTGATGCGGGCCACCCTAGGTATCCTCCTCCATGCTGGTCAGCACCTCGGCCACTGCGTCTATAGCTGCCCTCTGTTTCCTATACAAATCCGACTCGCTCATGGACAGACGCGCCGCGATATCCATGATACGCCAGCCCTTAATGAACTTCATCTCCAGGATATTATACAGTATCCATTCCTTCGTGGTGAGAGTCCGTTGGCCCTCGGGTGGCTTGAGAGCCTCAATCGCTTTGTAAAGCACCGAACGCAGGGCCTTGGAAGGAACTTGCCCGTTCGTATCGGCATACTTCTTGACTATCTTCATCCTCAACAATGGACTATTTGTAATTCCAGGACCACCCCAATAGTGACTGAGCGCCTCCTTAACCGCCTTAGGGAAGTCGGGAGAATAGATAGGGCTGTTTTCGATAGGCTCTAACATGGGCGAGCCCACATAGCGAGGTCGGCTCTGCCAACGCTGAATGGACTCTATCTCAGGCGTAAGCTCCCATAGCAAGGCAAAGATCCCTCGCTGTAACTGCCAGTCCTCTAACGCCAGTTCCGCCTGGCCTATCAACATTTGGGCCGTTTCCCTCTCTTTGTCTGTCAGCCTCCATTGATCCAAAGGGCCCTGCACCCCTAAAATGCCTAGAGTTGCCTCGCGGGAACGGGTACGCAGGGGCAAAAGCCAATAGTCGCCCTGCCCTGTTAACATTTCCTCCCCCACCATGTTTTGCTCTCCTCTCTTCCCGTCGGGAAGAAGTTGGGCGAGGCTTGCCAGATCACACGAACCCAGGAAGCGATTTGCCGCCTCTCGCGAGCCACAAGAGGCCTCCAACCGCAGGCTACCGCCCCGCTGGGTCACGATAAAGCCCGTAGTGACCCGCAATAAGTCGCAGAAGGCAGCCAGGATGTTCTCCAGAAGCTGCGATAGGTCGGTACTGGTCAGCAGCCTGGTATCCAATTCACGGATCCACGTAATCTCAGCGCTATCCCGGCGATAGATGAGGAGATCGATGAAAGGCGTCAAGACACTGATGAGCACTTGTAGGAGAACTATGCCCACTACCATAGCAAAAATCACTGCTGTATCCCGCGGCAACCCCAAGATGCTTTCCACTCTGGAGACGACCAGCATCAGTATCAAGAGGCAAATCCCCACGAAAGGCCCACGCATCAAGTAAGTGATCAAGCTCCGCTTCACCACCCTATCAGGCATCAAAGCGCCGTGGAAGGCTACACTGTAAGCCAAGACAACGGTCATAATGGCGATGCCCAGGTTACCTACCAGCGAAATGAAGAGCAGCAAGTTCGAGGGGAGATGGGTGGGCAGACTGGCAAGCAGCATATAGGGGAAGACGCCGAGTGCCGGCGCAGCGAAAGATAGAGCCAGATAGGTCATCCGGCGCCGTGAGGTTGAAGTGATAGTGCGGCGCCGTGCACGCTCGATATTGATCAAGCCCAAACCTGTAACTACGACGAAATAGATGGTGAAAATCCAAAACAGGGGACCAGCCTGAAAATAGGCCGCCCAAGACGTATCTATACCATCCCTGACTAATAGGTCGGTGGACACAGTCAGCAATACCAGCGCTCCACCGAAGAGATAGGTCAGTGCCACGAGCCCCTTACGCAGTCGCGAAAAGGAGTTCGTCGTCCTCAACAAAGCATCGGAAAAATGAAGATAGGCTGCTGGAATGAAAGCGATACCGAACCACTGAAACTTGAGCCACAGGAACTTAGTCGCTGACGATTCCACATTAATGAGGATGACATCGCTCGCGTGCACTATGGTTACGAAAGCGAGCAAAGCACAGAAGGCTCGAGCCACCGAATTGCGAAGGTTGTGACTGAGTATATATGCCAGCAAGGAAAAAGCAATTATGACGTTGGCGGCTGAGAGTATCAGATTACCGAGAGACAGGACCCCTGTAAGGGTAACACCCTCCATAGGATGGTCACACCTCCTATACTAGGCTCCTCAGAAAGACCGTAGTCTTTTGGCGCGCACCAGCAATAAGAAACGTCCGTTAAACCCCCACAATCCATATCAGAAAGTAATAGACCACGACGACTACGAACAGCAGGCTGTCTATACGGTCCAATATCCCACCATGCCCAGGAAGCAAACTTCCCGAATCCTTGACGCCCGCCTGGCGCTTGATCATAGATTCAGCCAAATCGCCAAAGGTAGCAGCCAGGCTGATGACCAGCCCCAATGTCAAAGCTTGCAAGATGGAAAGGCCCAGTACCGGTCCAAACAGAAGCGATATACCAGTGCCCCCCAGCCATCCTGCAAGCGTTCCTTCCCAAGTCTTGTGGGGGCTGATCTGAGGGAAAAAGGGATGCTTCCCCCAAGCCTTTCCAAAGATGTAAGCAAAGCTATCACAGGCCCAGGTCGGGAACAACGCCAGCAGCGTCCAACCTAAACCCCCAGGCAGTTTCCTCAACAACAGGAAGTGACTGGATAGCCAGCCCACATACAGCGCGCCAGCGATAGTCAGGGCCCAATCAGTAAAAGGTTGCCCTTCTTCTTGCCGGCGGCCCACCTGCCAGGCCAGCGATGAGATAAGGATCAGAGTCAAGCCGCCCAGGATCGCTTCAGGCGGTAGATAGACGCTTCCGAGCAAGAAAAATGCCGTTACAGCTAGTTGAAGGAAATAGAAAGCCCGGTCTCCCCCTCCAACCATCATGCGCTGGTACTCGCGCCCAGCCAAGATCGCTACTGCAAGCACTACCGCAAAGAACAGAACCCCACCCAGGTACACAGCCGGCAGAGCCAGCAACCCAAAGACCACGCCGCTCAGGATGCGACGCTGGAGAACGGACAATCTACTCTTTGAGCTTGCCAAATCGTCTATCCCGCTGAGAATAAGCCCACAAAGCCTTGCGAAGTTCCTCCTTATCGAAATCCGGCCAATAGGTGGGGGTAGAATAGTACTCCGAGTACGCAGATTGCCAGATAAGAAAGTTACTGAGCCTCATCTCCCCACCAGTGCGGATAATCAGGTCTGGGTCGGGCAATCCTGCTGTGTAAAGACAATTGCTGAATAATTCCTCATCAACCTCTCTGGGGTCAGCCTTCTCCTCTAGGATTTTCTGGACAGCATGTACTATCTCGGCACGACCCCCGTAGTTGAAAGCCACATTCAGGGTTAACCGCTCATTATCCTTCGTCAACTCGATCGCGTCCAGAACCGCTTTTCGCAGCTTGTCTGAGAGACCCTCCAGTTCACCTATATGGCGTAACCTTACGCCATTACGGTGCAGATTCTTAACCTCACGCCCCAGGACCCGTTCCAAGATGCTCATCAATCCGCGCACCTCTTCCAGAGGGCGCTGCCAGTTCTCCGTCGAGAAGGCATAGATGGTAACTATCTTAATCCCATATTCGCCGCAAGCCTCTAGGACCCGGCGAATATTCTCTGTTCCTGCCCGATGGCCCTCCAAACGCGGTAAACCATGTTGCTGTGCCCACCGACCATTTCCGTCCATTATGATCCCGATATGATATGGTATGGTTGACAGTGGCTCAGCGACATCCATATCCCACCCCTTACACTTCCATTATCTGCTCTTCCTTGGCCTTGCCAATCTCATCTATCTCTTCTACATACCCATCCGTCAACTCTTGCATCCGGTCCCTACCTCGGTAATGCTCATCCTCCGATACCAATTTCTCTTTCTCCGCGTCCCTCATATCCTGCAAGCCGTCCCGCCTGCAATTGCGGACCGCCACTTTGCCTTCCTCAACTCTCTTCTGCACCATCTTGACCAGCTCGAGACGACGTTCCTCGGTCAAGCGCGGGATGGACAAACGGATGACCTTGCCATCATTAGCTGGCGTCAACCCCAGTTCCGATTTCAGGATAGCTTTCTCGATCTGCGGCAACGAGGTAGGATCATATGGACGGATAACCAAGAGTCGAGGTTCGGGAGCGGAAATCGTTGACAACTGATTGAGAGGGGTCATAGTGCCGTAGTACTCAACCTGTAGGCGCTCAACCAGCGCTGGTGAAGCTCTTCCAGTCCTGATGTTGATCAAGTCGTTTTGAAGAGCCTCAACGCACTTCTTCATCCGCTCTTCGGTTTCTTTCAATATATCCTCAATCATAGGAATCCTCCACCTTCACCAATGACGGGAATCAACCAGCGCAGACCAGCGTGCCGATCCGCTCACCGTGTACGACCTTCATGAGACTATCCGGCACCCACAGATTGACGACGATGATGGGCATGTTGTTGTCCATACATAATGAGATGGCTGTGCTATCCATTACACCCACTCTCAACTCAAGTGCTTCAAGATATGTCAATCGCTCCAACTTCTTGGCCTCGGACACAACTTTCGGATCAGCATCGTAAACGGCATCTACTTTGGTGGCCTTAATGAGAACCTCAGCGTCGACTTCCATGGCTCGCAGGGCTGCAGCCGTATCGGTTGTGAAATAGGGGTTGCCTGTGCCTGCCCCTACTATGACCACGCGGCCTTTCTCCAGGTGTCGAATGGCTCGGCGCCGGATATATGGCTCAGCCACAGCCCGCATCTCGATGGCCGTCTGCACCCGGGTGGTTACATCAGTCTTTTCCAGAGCATCCTGCAGGGCCAAGGCGTTAATCACCGTGGCCAACATGCCCATGTGATCAGCCGTGGACCTGTCCATACCCTGAGCGATTCCTTCCTGACCCCGCCAGATATTGCCTGCCCCGATAACGATGACCATTTCGACGCCAGAGTTCTTGACCTTCTTGATAATACTCCCAAGCTCCTCCAGCCTGTGCACATCTATACCATAGCCCCCCGGGCCAGCCAGAGCTTCACCGCCCAGTTTCAGCAATATCCTCTTGTACTTGAGTTCAGCCACTCTTCCCCCAACCCACAATGAGTTAACGCCAACGTACAAGTCATCTAATCAGTAGGGCAAGATCAATCTCGATATGAAGCTCAACGACCATACGCCAGCGCTCGGATGATCTATTCCCCCCCCAGCTCAAAGCGGGCAAAGCGGCGCACTCTTATATTCTCGCCTAGCTTGGCTATCTTGTCGGTAATCAAATCCCGCACGGCCAAACCTTCATCTTTGATAAAAGGCTGTTCAAGGAGACAGACCTCTTGATAGTACTTCTGCAGCTTCCCCTCCAAAATCCTCTCAATGATCTCCTCGGATTTGTCTTCCCCCAGTTGTTCACGCTGCCGCTGCCGTTCCCCCTCCAACACCTCAGGAGGAATGCCTTCTGGAGTGAGGTATTTGGGGTTGGTCGCAGCGACCTGCATGGCCAAGTCGTGAGCCAACTCTCCAAAATCTTCAGTGCGAGCCACAAAGTCCGTCTCGCAGTTTAACTCCAGCAAGACCCCTAGCCTAGCTCCCGAATGTATATATGCCTCCACCAATCCATCATTGGCCTCTCGGTCAGCTTTCTTCGCCGCGATAGCCAACCCTCTCTTCCTCAGAAGCTCCATGGCTTTTTCGATATCGCCATCTGCTTCTTCGAGGGCCTTCTTGCAATCCAAGACCCCCGCACCCGTTCGCTGTCGCAAATCCTTTATGCTGTCAATACTGATATCCATCTACTTTCCCTCGTCGGTTTAGTCTTCCGAATCGAAGCGATCCTCAGCCCCTGAGCTCTCAGAGGCCTCACCTTCCTTCTCCCCCTCAGAATATGTCTCCACCTGTGGTGGCATATTCTCGTCACTCAAAGACTCCTCAGTCTCTACTGGCACCTCTGCCTGCGATGCCATCTCCTTGCTGGCCAAGAACTCCTCAGCTTCTATGGGCGCCTCCTCTTCCGCCACATACTCGCCCCACTCCTCCGCCGCCTCCGGCATCTCCTCTTCCTCTTCCGCCAGCAGAGCCTCGCGTATCTGCTGTCCTTCGATTACCGCATCGGCAAACTTGTTCGCTATCAACTTGATGGCCCTGATGGCGTCATCATTCGCCGGGATGACATAGTCAATCGGTGCAGGATCACAATTGGTGTCAACCATCGCTATGATAGGAATCCCCAGCTTGTTGGCCTCTTTGACAGAAATGTGCTCCCGCCGAATATCGGTAATGAATAGCATGCTGGGCAAGCGATACATGTTCTTGATGCCTCCCAGCCTACGATTGAGCTTGGCCACCTCCCGCTCCAGGCCAAGGATCTCCTTCTTAACTAGCTTCTCAAACTCCCCCCTCTCAAACTTATGTTCCAGGTCAATTAAGTAGTCAATGCGTTGGCGGATGGTGCGAAAGTTAGTCAGAGTACCTCCCAGCCAACGCACGTTGACATAGGGCATACCACATCTCTGAGCGGCCTCGGCAATGCTCTCTTGCGCCTGTCTCTTGGTACCCACAAACAGCAGCATCCCTCCGCTGCTGATATCGTCCCTGACCAGCTCATAGGCCTCTTCTAGCCTCTTCACTGTCTGCTGTATATCGATGATGTGGATACCATTGCGCTCAGTGAAGATATAGCCACCCATCTTGGGGTGCCATCGCTTTGCACGGTGGCCGAAATGAACACCGGCTTCCAGAAGCTCCCTCATCTCTACTATTGCCATTGTTTGTATTGCCTCCTTTGTTTTAAACGTCCGCCCCCTTCACCCCAAGTGGGAACCTCGTTTGAGCACCAAAGAACGACGGGGCACGACCCACTTGGTCAGGAGGCGTGTTTTTTGTATTATCAAGTATATCACATAGTCGTCCCACAAGCAAATTCGGATGCAGGTTGGGCTTGCGCAGCGATTGGGCATAGGCCCCAATATGTAGGACGGAATGAAGGGTGAGGGGACACCCTTCGTCAGGCTCAGGCAGGCCCCTCGCGCTCCTCGGGCTTTGGCTGAGCAACGCCAGGTTTGAGATTACTCCCAATGTGTGATATACTCTAGCTATAAACTTTGAACAGGAGAGATAGAGATGATCAGTGATGATTTGTTGGCTATACTAGTGTGCCCTGCCTGCAAGACCAAAGTGGAGCTGGTCAAAGAGACCTGGCTGGTCTGTACTAATGATGAATGCCGTCGCAAGTACCCCATACGTGATGGCATCCCCATAATGCTGATCGAGGAAGGGGATAAGTATGTTGATGTAGCCGTCGAGGATCTAGGGACCCCATGAGCGAATCGAACATGGGGTATACTCAAGAATCATTTACTAGATCCCAGCAAGACTCAAGCGCAGGAGGTATTCGATAATGGCAGAGAAAGAGATCGGAAGAGTGACCAATTATTTCTCAAGGATTGGCGTGGCAGTGATCGAGTTGAGTGCGCCCGTGCAACTAGGCGACAAGGTTCTCATCAAGGGTGGTACTCGAGACTTCGAGCAAACCGTGGAATCCATGCAAGTGGAACACCAGGCCATCGAGAGGGCCGAAGCTGGCCAGGAGATCGCCCTCAAGGTTGATCAGAAAGTGCGTGTCAATGACATGGTATATAGGGCGGAATAGCAACGGCAACTCAACCGAGGGTGAAGAGCCAGATCCCTCAAGGGAATCAAGATGGCTAGCAGTCCATGCAGAAGGCAGTAAATAGGGGGCAGGGAAGCAAGTGCCGCTTTCGATGAAGCGAGGCCCGCAGCGCAATGGGAAGACAAGTCACCTCAATAGATACACCAATTGTGCGATACCAGCGCACAATGCCGCGTAAGACAGAAAGACGAGCGCAACAGCAAGCAATGCCACACCAAATCTGATATTAGGCGGCCATGCAGAGGGTGCCATCATCGCTCATCTACCTCACCATCCATCTCAGAGCTTTCCCCTCGAACAGAAAATCAAAATAATTCAAGGAGAGGCGAGGTCCCGGCACCTCGTCTCTCACTGTGGAGGAAAAAAGGGGAGAAACCCAATCTGCTTCCATTATAACTCATAGGAGACTGCCAGTCAATAGTACAATGCTCCTATTCTTCTCTATCTAACGCAGTCTGTTAAGGGAACGTGGAGGCAATCGTTACTCAAGTCAAAGTGAAGTGGATAGGAAAAGGACAGTTTGTGGGGACCGACAGTGCAAAACATAGTGTAGTCATGTCCACCCAGGACGAGGAGAACGGGATCGGCATGAAGCCCTCGGATTTGCTCCCCGTTGCGTTGGGAGGATGTACTGGCATAGACGTGGTCTCCATCCTTAGCAAGGGCCGGCAGAATGTGACGGATCTGGAAATCAACATCACAGCCGAACAGGATCCCAACCCACCATGGACCTTCCGTAAGATCCATGTGGAGTATACTATTCACGGGAAAGACCTATAGGAGAACGCGATCGAACGCGCTATCAAACTCTCAGAGGAAAAATACTGCTCAGTCGCTGCCACTGTCTCCAGAGTGGCGGAGCTAACCAGTAGCTTTCGCATTATCGAGGATGAGACATGATTTCACACGCCCCGCACCACCCGTTAGAATGAAAAGATGGGGGTAATGTTCAACCTCACGTCATCGCTGCGGAGTTCAACAAGGAGATACAATGGGAAAAATCATAGCTGTCGCCGGAAAGGGCGGCACCGGCAAGACAATGGTAGCAGCTTTGCTGATAAAATACCTCGTTGATGACAATCGTGGATCGGTGCTGGCCGTAGATGCCGATCCCAGCACAAACCTTGACCTCACGCTGGGGATTTCCGTTGAGGAAACGGTTGGCGACATCCGCGAGGAAACGGCGCAAGAAGTGAGCAGTGGAAGCTTCATGCCTGGTATCAGCAAGCAGGACTACCTGGAACTGCGAATCAACCAGGCGCTGGTCGAGGAAAAAGGTTTCGACCTGCTCGCTATGGGTCGGCCTGAAGGCCCTGGGTGCTACTGCGCCGCTAATAATATGCTGCGTCACTTCATCGATCAGCTATCCAAGTCCTACGAGTATGTGGTAATAGATAATGAGGCCGGTCTAGAACACCTGAGTCGGCGCACCACTCAGAATGTTGACCTGTTGCTCATCGTTTCCGATCCTACGATGCGCGGCTTGGCGACCGCAGAACGGGTGGCCGAGTTGATCCACGAGTTGAAGACGAGGGTCGGCCATATCCGACTAATCATCAACCGCGTACCGACGAATGAGGACGGGAAAACAATCCTCGCTCGCCAGTTAGAGCAGTTCATAACCGACAAGCAACTAGGACTAGCGGGCCTGATCCCCCTAGATCCCCTGGTGGCTGAATATGATACCGTGGGCCGTCCTCTGGTCGAGCTGCCAGCCGAGACACCAGCACGACGCGCACTGGAAGCCGCCTTTGATTCGCTAAATGGACTGCTTTAGTGCTGGAAACAAGGGGGGGTATCCCCCATAATTTAAGGAGGTACTGTGTCTAAGATAGCTGTGACCGGAAAAGGTGGTGTCGGAAAGACCACCCTAACCACTTTACTAGCTTACACCTATGCTCAACAGGGAAGGAAAGTCATAGTCATTGATGCCGATCCCTCCCCCAACCTGGCCTGGGCTCTGGGTTTCCCGCCTGACCTTGCAGCCCAAATAACACCTATCGCTCAGATGGAAGATCTAATCGAAGAGCGCACCGGTGCCAGGCCCGGTGGCGTCGGCGGTTGGTTCAAGATGAACCCGCAGGTGGACGATATTCCAGACCGTTTCAGCGCCACCAAACATGGCATAAAACTACTACAACTGGGCACTGTCAAGAAGGGCGGCGCGGGCTGCATCTGCCCTGAAAGCGTCCTTCTGAAGACACTAGTGACTCACCTCTTGCTTGACCGCTCTGAAGAGATAATCATGGACATGGAGGCTGGTGTGGAGCATTTAGGGCGCGCCACGGCCCAGGCAGTGGATGCTTTCCTCATCGTGGTGGAGCCAGGGCGCCGCAGCCTGCAGACCGCACAGTTAATTCGATCCCTAGCTCAGGACCTCGGCATCCCTCGCCTATATCTCGTAGGGAACAGAGTGCGTGACGAAAAGGATCGCCAATTCATCCGCGAGCAGGGCCCTGACCTCCCTATCCTAGGCTTCCTCTCGGATAGCCCTGAAGCCATCGAAGCCGACATGAAAGGCGTGGCCATTTTCGAGATGGCCCCCCAGCTAGTGCGCGAGGCCCAGTTCATCGCCGCCCAACTGGATCAGCAACAGAAGACGAGCGGCTAAGAGAGACCACCACGCCCATCGCTGCATAGTCATCCTCAAGCAAGCTCAAGGTTGAGACATAGAGGCCATCACCTCAGTGGTGGCCTTTTTTCATCTGTTGCAACAGGCTTGCGCAGCAATTAGGCGCAAGCCCCAAGATACAGGGGTAGGAGGACACGAGGGGCCTGCCCTGAGCGGAGGCGAAGGAACGCCCCTCGTGCTCCCCGGGCTATTGCTGAGCAACACCTGCAACTTATTGCATTTGACATGGAATAGCATTTATGCTAGGATATAATTGCATGAAGGAGGCAGTATGAGCCACCACGACGAAATAATGGAAGCGTTGCAAGGGATAGGATACCGACTGACCCCTCAACGCATGATGATTCTGGAAGCGATCGCTGATAGCGATGGGCACATCAGTGCTGAAGAGATTCATGAGAAAGTTCGGGTGGCCTACCCATACCTCGATATTTCTACCGTATACCGCACGCTAGACTTGCTGAAAACCCTGCATCTGGTAAGCGAAACGGACATGGGTCTAGGCCACTC
>JBFFDV010000002.1:0-33000 GCA_041559215.1 Anaerolineae bacterium
AGCCCCCGAACAAAGCTGACAAAGGCGGCTCTCACTCCTCGCCCGAGGCTCTCAAAGATGCCACTGGAGGCGAGCCAGGAGAAGAAGGTTCGTATTCCCTTCATCAACCCTCTGAAGAAGGCCAGGATCAAAGCCCCAAGCGTGGCAACCATCCTCCCCAACCCTGAGGCTATCCTCCTGGTCGGGATTCTCTTCGCTCCCGCTGTCACTCGGCGGATGGGAACCGTCTTCACCCCAGACGCGATACTCTTTCTCTTGGCAACCAGCAACTCTTTTTGCATTAACTCTTCCGTCTGCTCGCTGCCAGTCTGGATAATCAGGACAGAGAGGTCCGACCGGGAGGACGAGGAGGTCAGGGTATCGGCCAATTGTCGTAATCCTCCCTGGGCGGCTTTTGTCACCTGTCGCTGGCTGACCAGCTGGGACAGAGCACTTGAGGCCACGATGATGATATCATCCGCTTCTATGTGGGAGTGAAACAGTCCTACCTCTTGGAGGTGCTCCAGTTCCCCCAGACGAGGAAAAGCTAGTCTTTCCTCCTCTACTGATGGTGCGAGATGGCGAGGTAAGGGCGGAGGAAAGAGGCGTGATCTCTCCTCTCGAACCAGGTAGACCAGAGCGCCCCCGGTGAGTCCCATATAGAGATTGTTCCCTCGCAAGACCAAGCAGGCAGTTTCACCAAGCCTATGCCACAGCGGTAAGGAGTGTAGGTTGTTTTGATACAGGAAACTATTTGCTGCCCGTATAGACTGGCGCAGACCGTTAGTGATACCTCCAGGGACGCGTAAATACTCCTTGCTGAGGATCTCGATCAGCTTTCTATGGATGTCCTCTTTGCCATTCGGATCGCCTGTCACTTCGACTAGCAGGTAGAGGTTTCCTTTGCCAGGTCCAACAGGGATAATGGAGGACCTTTCCATCAGACCCATGTTGCTGGCCTTCTCCTGTAGAATTCCAGCAACGATGTTCAGTTGAACGACCTCTGTCTTCAACCTGGCATCCACGGTTCACCTCCTGCCTCTCTGAGAACCGATCCTAAACTGCAGTACGTGACGTCACCATCAGATGCAACCACTACATTTTGTGGTTGTGATCTGTCTTATATACCATATATGGTACTATCTCTATTATAGCACAGGTTCTGAAAAATGCAAATGCCGGCTCTCCGGGCAGGCCTGAATCCCGGACGGGAAAGGGGATTGTCTATGTACATGTCCTTTCGATATACTGAGGGCGGCGCTTCACACAATGGCAGCGTCCGCGAAGGGTGGGCAATACGGGGGTTCCCTTTTAGCCGCTCTGGATAAGCTCCAGCTCACCTTTTAGATATCTTTCCACGAGTTCGCGAATAATTTTGCTCATGGTGGTTCCCTCTTCGGCCGCCTTCTTCTTGAATGCTGTATGCGTCTCTCTCGATACCCGGATCATGATATTCTTATCTTTCCTCATCACAACCTCCATGTATAGCTTGCTATACATAATCATACGGTATTTTGGTCGTTTTGTCAAGTATCAGGCGGAAGCGCTTGCACAGCGATTAGGCGCAAGCCCCAATATGTGGGGGGAAATGAACGACGAGGAGAGCCCCCTCTGGCTCCCCGGGCTTTTGCTGCGTAACGCCAAAAGCCAATTATTGCGATCCAGGGGTTTGGCGAAGCAGGGATCGCTTGGTGGTTTACTTCCTTTTGCAACTTTCTCTTGCTTTTTCAAAAGGGGTGTAGTATGATTTTCGTGAAATCCACTCGATTCTGCCGGTGGAAGGGACGATAGCGAATATCGCCAGCGATTGTGCATGTCTGATCGAGAGAGCATCTATGTGCGCATGAAGGACGACTTGCAGCGGGTGCTTGCACTTCCTTTAGAGGGGAAGCAAGATCAGGTCCGCGACTTCCTGGTGGGTTACTTGATGGTTGAACACCACTATCCTGAGGCCAAAGCCACCCGGCTTGTGGTTGGCAATGAGGTTGCTATTCTGGTGATGCTCACGGAAGAGGATGTGTCCGGTTTGTGGTGACCACAGTGCAGGAGCAGTCGTGGGTTGATCCGGGTATTCACAAGTTCATTCACACCATTTTTGGGATATTGACTTACCTATCCCAAAGTTCGTTGGCGGGAGCACTTGGAGTTCGCAAGAGGCAGGCGGTTGGCTGAAAGGTTCTACGCCGTTTGTGACGCAATAATGGCTGTTCGGGAGGATCAGATGGCCAAGAAATACACTCAGGAGCAACTAGAGCGCTACGCAATGCTCGTCTTGGAGGCCATAGAGAGACATGGCCATAGTAGGCGCAAGGACATCCAGCAATTCACGGAGTTAAACGACCATGCCCTTCAAAGGGCTATTTGGTATCTAGAGGCAAACGGCTTGGTGAAGCATGAGGACTATCGCCCGCTAGAGATCACGGAGCAAGGAAGAGCGTGGCTGGAGGATAGGCCATAAAAGGACCTTCCCACAGACAAGGATGTGCAAAGTAAGAGGTCAAGATAATCGCCACGGTATGGTGATCGCAAGCACCGGCGGCTTCGTCTGTTCGATTACAGTGGAGCGCCTGCTTCATTTTGTGCTCCCTGTCTTAGAAGTCTTCCTGTCCACGCAATAATGCGTGGAAGGACTCTTGCCTCTCCCCGTTTCCTTGTCCCCCCAGTGTGGCCATCTCAACATGCTGGGCAGCCGTTTGTGTTGCGTTCCATCTTGCGGGGCGCCGCCCATTTCTATTATCATTATTGGTGGGATGACGGTAAGACTGAGCTTTCTGCTAAACACGGCAAGTTGACTACAACGCGGCAATGGTAATGAAGATCGACACTTCGCGGCACTGAATACATAGTCAAGGAAGGAGCAATAATCAGATGTTTGTCGGAGCTGATCAGACAGAGCAGGTGGAAATGGCACCTGGGGTTTTGCGCCGAACGCTAGGTCACGGTGATGAGATGTTGCTGGCCGAGTTCATAATAATTGCAGGGGCTGAGGTACAGGTTCATAGTCATCCCCATGCCCAGGTCGGCTACATGGTACGCGGTCGGATGCAGTTGAGCGTCGGTGATGAAACCCAGACGGTAGAATCAGGCGATAGCTACTACATCCCCGGCGATGTACCTCACGGCGCGGTTACGCTGGAGGACTGTGTAGTGGTGGACGTATTCTGTCCCCCGCGACAGGATTACTTGGAGGGCTAGGCACGTTATGTGCGGCGAAGCGGGGAGTGTACTATATATTACCGATGAGGTCAGCATCCCCTTGTCGGAATTGAGTTTTCGTTTCTCGCGGAGCAGTGGGCCTGGCGGTCAACATGCGAGCCGCACAGAGACACGAGTGGAGTTGGTTTTCGACTTGGCTCGTTCCCCCAGCTTGACCGAGGCGCAGCGACAGCGAGCGCTTCGCGTCTTAACGCCGTATCTCGATCAACATGGCGTCATGCATCTGGTATCGCAATCTACTCGCAGCCAGTTGCGCAATCGGGAGGAGGTGGTGGGGCGGTTCCAGGCTCTCTTGAGAGAGGCGCTGAGGGTGCCCAAGAGGCGGTATACTACCAGACCTACAAAAGCCGCACGGGAGAAGCGTCTGGAGGAAAAGCGGCGTCGCAGCGAGATCAAGAAACGGCGTCGCTCGGCGCTGCCGGATAGCGAATAAGGCGAGGGCCCAGATGGCTGGGTACCGCGCTGGCGGCCAGAGGCTGCAGCCGAGCCGCCTATGAGCCAGGTCTTGGGTTTACTTATCTCGGTTCCTGCTGGCTGCGATTGCGCCATACTGTTGCCCCATAGAGCTTTGCTCTCAATCATCCAACCAGTTTACCCCTTAGATCGGAGACGAAGTAGCGCTCTCCTGTTGGCTCTGTGGGTTGATGTTGCCTCGTAACTTGGCACATTTCGCAGGTTGCAGCGCTGCTAAATCCGGTTTGATGGAGGGGCTTGCGCAGTGATTGCGCGCAAGCCCCAATATGCAGAAGGGGAATGAGGGCCAGAGCACACCCCTCGCGCTCCCAGGGCTCTTGCTGCGCAACGCTTGGACGTGCACATGCTTTGCTGAAAGAGGTTAGATGTGGTAAAATAGGTTTAGAGATGGTAAGGACTGGCCTTAGCGTCGGGAGGCGAGAGTGGAATTGAAGCAGTATTTCAAGGTGCTGGTGCGAAAGTGGTGGATCATTGTCCTGGCCTGCGTGGTCACCGTGGGGAGCGCCGTGATTTTCAGCGAGGTACAACCCCCTGTTTACCGTTCTTCGGCAATATTGCAGGTGATCCCTGCTCGCTATGACTACGGGTTGACTCTGGCTGCAGAACAGCTTCTCAGGCAGTTCGCCAACCAGATACACACCACCAACATGGCTCAACAGGTCATAGACGAGCTGCAGCTAGACATATCCACAGACAAATTACTGGGGGATGTCACGGTAGCTCCCATACCGGAGGATTTCCTCATTGAGATAGATGTGAATAGGCTCCATCCCGAGGAGGCTCGCGACGTGGCCAGCGCTTTTGCCCACGACTTCGTGGCCTTCCATGCAGCCCAGATACTGGACATAGACCGCCAGGATCGCGTACAGATAAGAATCCTGGAGGATGCGAAATATGGCTGGGTGCACTGGCCGAAGACCAAAACCTTGGCTCTGGCTGGAGGTGTCTTAGGACTGCTGATTGGCTTGTTGCTGGCCTTCGGCTTGGAGTATCTGGAGTCTGATGTGCTTAGGTCTCCAGAGGATGTGGAGCGTTATGTGGGGGTGCCGGTCCTGGGCTCTATCCCCACTATAAGTGGCAGCAGCGGAGTGGCCGGCGCAGAGGGGAAGAGGAGGCTTTTTGCCCTCCGTTGGCTGAGGTAGGCAGGAAGTGTTCCCTCGTCCTACCAGGCAGAGGCTACTATTGTGTTTGCGATGCCATCTGCGTGATGCTATAATCGTCAGACCGAGCTAGAGATACCGGAGGCTTCAAATCATGGTCGTCAACAATCGCCCGGAGAGTCTGATCACCGTTAGTACCCCCCGGTCGCCCATCAGCGAGGCCTATCGTACCTTGCGAACCAATCTGGAATTCTCCAGCCTCGACAGGCCCATAAAGACGATGGTGGTCACTTCTCCTGGGCCGGAGGAAGGCAAATCAACTACCCTGGCCAATCTGGCCGTTACCCTGGCCCAGGCGGAGAAGAAGGTTGTCCTTGTGGATTGTGATTTGCGGCGCCCCTCGCAGCATCAGATCTTCGGCCTGAAAAATGGCGCGGGCCTCACTACTATGGTGGTGGATGATGAAGCCATGACCAACCCACCTTTACAGGAGACTGAGGTCCCAGGGTTGTGGCTTCTGGCTAGCGGCCCCATTCCACCTAACCCATCGGAACTGTTGGGCTCACGCCGCATGAAGGAGATCATAGATATCCTATCGCAAAGGGCGGACATCGTCCTCTTCGATGCGCCTCCCATCATCGCTGTGACCGATGCTGCCGTCCTGTCCTCCAAGGTTGACGGCGTGTTGCTTGTCATCAACGCTGGGGGCACGAAACGGGATCATGCCGAGAGGGCGAAGGCCCTGCTAGAGAAAGTGAACGCCCATTTGGTGGGAGCGGTTCTAAACAATGTGAAGATAGATACCAGCCTGCACCGGTACTACGCTGAACAGAAGCGGACTTAAGAGATGCGGGCGACACCGAACCGAAGACGGGAGTGTGAGGCATGAAGGGATTGATATTGAGTGGGGGTAAAGGCACTCGCCTATACCCCATTACTTATACCAGTGCAAAACAATTGGTGCCTGTGGCGAACAGGCCCGTTCTCTTTAGGGTGATAGACGCGATTGTGGAGGCGGGCATTAGGGACATCGGCATCGTCGTAGGTGATACAGCTCCTGAGATCAGGAGCGCTGTCGCCGATGGTTCCCGGTGGGGCGCAAAGATCACATATATCCAGCAAGAAGCCCCGCTCGGGCTGGCCCATGCGGTTCTCATTTCAGAGGACTATCTGGGAGACGAGCAGTTCGTCATGTTTCTCGGTGATAATGTACTTGAGGGGGGCATCGTGGGCCTGGTTAGGCAGTTCGCCGAAAGCGACTGGAATGCTCAGATAGTTCTGACGCAAGTGGATAACCCGGAGCACTTCGGGGTGGCGGAACTGCGGGATGGTCAGGTGGTGAGGCTGGTGGAAAAGCCTGAGGTCCCGCCCAGTGATCTTGCCCTGGTAGGCATATATATGTTCGATCAAAACATCTTTGAGGCTGCCAAAAACATCAAACCTTCCTGGCGTGGCGAATTGGAGATCACCGATGCCATCCAATACCTCATAGATCATGGATACACCGTTTATCCGTACGTTCATGAAGGGTGGTGGATAGATACCGGTAAGCCAGGCGACATGCTGGACTGCAACCGTCTCTTACTGGAGAGTATTGAGTCTCAAAGCATGGGCTTCGTGGATAGCGAGTCTTCCATCTCAGGGCGCGTGATAATCGATAAGGGCGCCCAGGTCATCAACAGCACCATCCGTGGGCCCGCTATCATCGGTGAAAACAGTCACATTGTAAACGCCTACATTGGCCCCTTCACGGCTATCTATCACGATGTCCTCATCGAAAATAGCGAGATTGAGCACTGCATTATCTTGGAGAATTGCAAGATCGCAGACGTGGAGCACCGAATCGAGGATAGTGTGATAGGGCGTAATGTGGAGATTACCCGCTCGCCGCTCAGGCCCAAGGCCTACAGGATGATGATCGGTGACAATAGTCAGATCGGGATACTATAGCCAGACTATCACCAAGTCTCGTTTTCCCAGTATGGTCAGGCAATCGGGTGTTAATCGCGTGAAGGGGTTCAGGAAGAATCTTGCACGGAAAGAAGATCTAGCCAGATGAGATTGACCCTGATTTACAGTGGAGGAGGCATAAACGGATTCAACAGCGCTGGCAAGGGCATGTCTGGGGGGTGGATAGGCCACGGATTAGCCTTGCTGGCCGCGTGCGCCAAGGAGGCGGGCCACGAAGTTAATCTGATAGATCGACGAGCCTTGCGAGATTGGGACCACTTCCGCCAGGAGGTGGAGAAGAGGGCTCCGGATGTCGCAGGGTTCAGCATGATCAGTGTGGACTTCAACCCCGCCACGAAAGGCATCGAACTGGTTAAGCAGGTGAATCCCCAGGTCATCACTGTAGTCGGCGGTCC
Source organism: Anaerolineae bacterium (assembly GCA_041559215.1). Lineage (GTDB taxonomy): Bacteria > Chloroflexota > Anaerolineae > UBA7937 > B3-Chlor > JBFFDV01. Next base: position 7,136 of record JBFFDV010000002.1, read on the forward strand.
TCATCCCACTCTGGCGCCCGACGAAGTGTTGAGTAACCCGTTGGTGGATCATGTGGTGATGGGTGAGGGTGAGATATCCTTTATCGAGATGCTGCGCAAGTTTGAGCGCGGTGGGAAGGTGGACCGACTGATCCATGGCGAGAGGCCTGACCTGGATCAATTGCCTTTCGCCGATAGGGACATATACCTGGACGAGTGGCGCAAGGCGGGTTACGACTATGACTCTCCGGAGGCCCCTCTTTCAGCAGAAACCCCTCCTCCGTTTGTGACTATCATCGCTGGACGGGGCTGTCGTTATAACTGTAGCTTCTGCAAGCCAGGCGAAGACATCCTCTTTGGCAAAGGTGTGAGACGACGTAGCGTGTCTCATGTCATAGGGGAGCTAAAGCAACTGCGAGACAAATATCACTTCAGCACCCTCATGATCCATGATGACTGCCTGACCGAAGATCGAGCATGGGTGACGGAGTTTTGCGACGCCTACCAGGCCGAAGATTTCACTCAGTCCTTCTGGTGCCAGGCGCGTGTTGACCATGTGGTGAGACATGAGGATATGATCAAGCGCATGGTCGACGTGGGGTTGGAGGGGCTTTTCTTGGGTTTCGAAAGTGGCAGTGATCGTATCCTCAGGTTCATCCGCAAGGGGACGACAGTGGCCAAGAATCTGGAAGCAGCGCGTATCTGTCGAAAATATGGCATTCGCATCTGGGCCAACTACATGCTAGGGCTGCCCACGGAGACGGAGGAGGAGATCGGGCAGACGATCGCCATGATGAAGGAGATTGACCCGGACTATTATAGCCCTGCCTTCTACACGCCGTATCCGGGCAACGATCTCTATGACTATTGCATGGAGCATGGCCTCTCACTTATCACGGACCATGACAGTTACAGCCGCAATCCCACTGAGCCCAAGATCAAGGGGCACAATCGCGAATTTCTCAGGTGGGCTTTGAAAGAATCTCAGCGCAGAAAGCTACGCAATACCTTCAAGCGAAAGATCAGATATTTCCTGAAGCGTTACGCTTCACCCCGCAAGGCGATGCGCAAGGTAGGGAAGATGCTAGCTGCTTAGTTGGGAGGGAGGGGGTGAGATGGCAAATCCATTTGGAGCCAAAAAGACGGGCTACGAACGGGTCCTCCAAGCCATAGGCCGCTTGGCAGAGAGACAGAGACTGCGTTATATCTGCGTCCTGGAGGTCGAGGGAGGTATAGTGCTCCAGGGACAGGCTCTTATCGCCACCAGAGGTGGATATGACCTTGTTCCCAAGACTCAGGAGTTCAGTCGCGAGGATCTGGAGAAGCTGGTAAGCGAGTTGTGAACCAGAGATTACAGGTAAAGAAGGAGGCAGGAGGATGCAGAAGCTTTTCCGGGGCATGGCCAGGACCGACTACCAGGATGTCTTGAGAACTATCGGTCATTACCTTGATCATCACGGTTTCACCGACATACGCATCATCGAGACGGAGGATGGCTTAATATTTCAGGGCAGGGTCAGTAAGCAGGGGATCAGCGGAGCGAAGACGGAGACTTACCGTCTCACCATCCAGGATATCAAGGATTTGATGGAGAAGGCTCATGCTCGTAGGGGCAGGAGGCTGTAAATTCGCACGGCGACTCGTCCTGAGGGGGGTATAGATCTTGAAAAGTTTGCTCATTACCGGTGGCGCGGGTTTTATTGGCAGTAATTTCGTACACCATGTTCTGGACAAGTATCCAGACCACGAAGTGGTCGTCTATGATAAACTGACTTACGCTGGCAACCTAGATAACTTACAGGATGTGGCTGATGACCCCCGATATTCCTTCGTCCGGGGGGACATCTGTGACATGGAACTAGTTCAGGAGGTCATCCGGGAATACGAGATCGAGGGTATTGTCAACTTTGCCGCAGAGACCCATGTGGATCGCAGCATCCTCGAACCGGGCAGCTTCATCCGTACCGATGTCTATGGCACTCATGTTCTCCTGGAAGCGGTTAGGAACTTCGGGTTAGAGATGATAGTGCATATCTCCACCGACGAGGTTTACGGCAGTGTCGCCGAGGGATCCTCGGTGGAAACCCACGGTTTGCTGCCCAACAGCCCCTATTCCGCCAGCAAGGCAGGGGCAGATCTGATGTGTCGCGCTTATCATGTCACCTATGGCGTTCCAGTGGTCATCACACGGGGCTCAAACAACTTCGGGCCTTACCAATATCCGGAGAAGGTGATCCCTCTTTTCATCACCAATGCCTTGGTCGATGAGCCGTTGCCCCTTTATGGCGACGGGCTCAATGTGCGAGACTGGCTGTATGTTCTTGACCATTGTGAAGCGATCGATTTGATGTTGCACGAAGGGCAGGATGGGGAGATATACAATGTCGGTGGCGGCAACGAACTGACCAATATGCAGTTAACAGAGGCCATCCTGGAACTCATGGGCAAGCCGAAAAGCCTTATCAGGTTCGTAGAGGATCGTCCAGGCCATGACAGGCGGTACTCCCTCGATTGCACGAAAATCCACGAATTGGGCTGGCAGCCGAGACATAACTTTGCAGAGGCCCTGGAAGCAACGGTGCGCTGGTATGCCGACAACCGTTGGTGGTGGGAGAAGATTAAGACGGGGGACTACGCCAGCTACTATCAGAGACAATACGGCGCACGGCGGGTGCTCAACGGTCGCTAAACGTGACCACGATACGATGCACGCCTGAGGGGGCCTGAAAAGCACAATAACTGTCTTCCACGAGAGTCTCCACATGATGGGATACTGATGATCCATCGATGGAGACTTTTTCTACCTCTTTGCCCAGGGGGAGAAGGAGCCTGATATTCAGAGGACTGGGGTGGTTTGAACCATAATCGAGGACAATTAGACCAGGATCATATTGGTAGTCATAGGAGGCGTAGAAGCCACTGGCTGGCTGAAGGGCGCGGACTCGGGCTTCATGTTTTCCAAGACGAGGCTGTAATCTTATCCCATCCTCTTCTATCGCAACCCCAAAAAGCCCACGAACGATGGCTTCTCCCATGGTAGCTGCTGCACTGGCATAGTTCTCAGCACCCCATCCCTCGCCGGTCTGTGGCATTTGCCATTCGAAGATGTTCTGGGGATGCCGCGCCCAATCCTGAGCCACCATCCTGAGATGGGCCAGAGCCAGGGAGGAACACCCGCTCTCGAACTCCGCCGCTATCTGCACACCGCCCCACCAGTCCCAGAGACCGCCGTTCTGATACTCTCCTGGGGGCATCTGAACGTGGGCGAAGAATCCAGCGGGATAGGGAGGATACAGGCTGACCCCAGGCTTGCTGGCCCCCGCAGCCAACCGCACCTCTTCCAGATTAGTGAAGATCTCTCGACCTTGTTCAGGATTAGTGAGGCCTATATAGGCCGCCAGGGCATTGCTGATACCTATCATCTCCTCCTCTGGAAAAGGGTGTGCCAGTGGGGTCACATGCAAATGGAGGCGGTAGAACCCTCTTTGCGGGTTCCACAGGTTCGCGTTCATGGCGAGGCGTAGTTGCTCAGCTCGTTGCTGGAGATTGTGGGCACGCTGTTCATCTTCTACGACGTGGTTCATCTCCGCCAGTTCAAGGAGGGCGCGGTAGGCCAGAGCCTGATCATAGACAGAGCAGGTCCAGTGATCGGTGACCGGATCCAGATCTGTAGGGTTGGGAGAGGACTCGAACTTAACATCGCCCCAGTCGGTGGTGTGGCCGCGCTTGATTAGTTGATGAGCATTGTCGAAGCGGTGCGTGAAAAGCCAATCAAGCGCTCGGTTCAAGCGGGCGATGACCGGTTCTCCGGCCAGTGGCTTTCGCAACCAGTCCGTGCCGCCAATGGCGCGGTAGTAAGAGTATGCAGCGTGGATCAGATGGGTTTCCTCGTCGGAGACGACGGTGGCTTTGTCGAGATGGCCGTCGGGGCTTATGACCGCGCTGATTGCCCCATCGCCAGGGAGATCGCCATCTATGCTCTCCGTATTGGGGCCGTACTGGCGACGCAAGAACTCCTCGATAGGGGGCCTGAGATACTCCTCACTATAGAAATATTGCAGGCCAGGCATCATGGTGGAGGTATCGCGGACGAAGATCATGCCATACTCTTGGGCTGGCAGGAGGCCGAAAATGGGACCTTCAATCCCTTCGAACCTGGTCTCGCAGAGTTGGAAGGTGTATAGTATGTTTTCCCGCATGGCTTCGATGGCGGGATAGTCAGGGATGTACCAGACCGTTGCCGTTGGTGGATAGCCCAGTTGGCTGTAATCTATGGGCGACTGGGTGATGGAGAAGTGCCCTCCTTTGGAAGAGACCAACAGTCGCGATATGATGACCGCTGTTAATACAGTGGAGAGAAGGACAAAGACGACGATAGCCTGCTTCTTGGATTTGCGCTTTGTCACGAACAATCAGGGTGATTCACGGCGAGAGATAGCTACTTCGCCGCTTGGAGGCAGGCTCCTGTAGATAAGGTAAGCCATCCACAGCGAGGCTGCCGTCAATAAGCTGCGGAATATGGCAATAACCGCCTTATAATTGGTGTATGACTGGATGATCATCTCCGGCGCGGGGAGGCGGGAAAAGAGGGTGGAGTTAAGGGGCAGGAATAGCCACCAGGTAGTCTGAGACCCCCAGTTGAGCAGATAAACGCTGTAGCCAGCAATTTGCACGAGGTGGAACCAAAGAAGTCTGGGTTGTTCCGCAATCTCCAGAGCCAAAAGGGGCAGAAGGGCGAAGAAGTATTGAGGGTTGAAGAAAGCCAGTGAGAACATCGTCAGAAAAACCATCGCGGAATACTTACGGATCACCGCATAGGAGGACAGGTCTTTCTCCAGGCTACTGAACAGCAGAAGTCCGTAGGCGATAACGAATAGGACAAGCTCGTCGTGCAGGATGATCGGCAACTTGGCTGCCAATAAGAACTGTCCATGAGCGCGATCCAGCAGAGCAATCAGTTGGGGCAAGGCCCCGGAGACGAGGATCAGCAGGGCGACTCCGCCAAGGATGAGAGAGCCCAGGAGCAGGCGTTTTTGCTGCCTAAGTTGCCTGAAGGTCCCTATGAGGAAGAAAGGGGCTAAAACCGCATCTATTACGCGCGAAAGCAAAGCGAGGGTCAGTGCTGCCAGGGAAGAGAGGGGGCTGAAACGGCGATAGAAGTACAGGCTTATTAAGACGAAGAAGCCAGCTACTACATCGTAGCGGCCATAAACATAAGAAATGTATAAACCAATGGGGTTAAACATCCAGAAAGCGAAGGCGATGATCGTCTCCCGAGATCTCTTGCGCAACAGGGCGAGCAACAGGAACGCGGAGGCCAGGTCGAAGGCCAGATGGGGCAGTTTCAGAAGAAATAGGGTTAGATGGATTCGTGGCGCACTGGCAATCTGCACCCGCAACTCGAAGGCTCCCTGATATTCCTCCTGACCCATCAGCCTCCATTCGTCGGGCCAGACAACCTCAGGAGGAGCCAATGCTGGCCGAAACAGCCATATGGTGGCGGTGTAGAGTAGATGGGGGATCGGTTGTATTGAGAGGTCTTTAGTGACTTCGCCGTGGAGGGCCAGCCGCTGAGCGTGATAAGTGATCCAGAACAGGTCAGGGTGGAAGGCGATGGGCATCAGCATCACGCGAACCAACAAGCCCAATGCGAGCAAGATGATGATCGTCCTCTTGAAAGAACCATCACCTGCTTGAAGAACGTAGCGGTATCGACTGAATGCTTCACCCATTGAAGGAACCTTCCTCCTAGACTTTTTCCACCTTACAGCGCATATCCCTGTACGGTGGTGTGGCGGCCAGGGGATCATAGGCAAGATCATCTATCAACCAATTGGCGTTATGTGCTCCCGCCCAGCCATGAGGTATAGATACCGTACGGGGGTGTATGCCCTCACTCACTCTCACCTTCCAGATGGAGGCTCCCACTCTCGTCTCTATCCTCACCTCCTCTCCATCGGCAACACCTAGCTCCGAAGCCAAAGCCTGGCTTATCTCGGCCAAAGGTTCGGGATGAGCTTTGCGCAAAGCAGGAATGTTACGATGTTGAGAATGGTAGAAGTGAGGCACCCTGGCACCACTTATCAGATAACAAGGGTATGTGGGATCATCGGGCCAGTCCAGCGGCGCTGCGGGCAGTGGATCATAGCCGCTCTCCTCAAGGGCCCGGCTGAACAGTTCGATTTTCCCCGTCGGCGTTGCGAAACCTTTCTCCAGCACCTGCCCAGGAGTTGTAGGCTCGCCAGGCTCATCTCTGGTCCACCCTGCTCTCTCCAGAACCGCCTCGACCAGTTGCTTATCGCTGGCGAAGAGGAAGAACTCACCATAGCCCAGTCTCTGGCCCAGCAGGGAAAAGAGCTTCCATTCTGGGAGGGCTTCATATAAGGGTTCCACCACCGGAAGCCTCGTCCGCACCGGATAGTCCCGCCGTAACGACTGCACGCTTATCTCCGCTTTCTCCAGAAAGGTGCAAGCAGGTAAGACCACATCGGCCAACTGCGTGCTATCGTTCATGAAGAGCTCGTGTATCACCAGTAGGTCTAGCTTATCTAGCGCTTGTAATACCTTGCCGGTATTGGGGAAGCAAGATAGGGGATTGCCTTCGACCACGACGAGGCCTCGCAGTGGATAAGGCTTCTCGCTCAAGATCGCTTCTGGCAGGTAGCCACTGGCGTCTCTGGCCAGGGGAAACTTGTCCCTCCAGAAGCTTTGTGAGGGTCGAGGCAGTCCTTCGGGCAGGGGCAGGCTTTTCAGGCTGCGGTAAGGGGTGAGCATCAAGCCTCCGCGCAGATCAACATTACCGGTAATGGCCAGAAGGATAGCCATCGCCCGCAGAGTCTGGCTGGCGGTATGGCTGTGCTGGACCCCTTCCCGTCGATCCAATGAGGCTGGTCTGGTAAGGGCGAAACCCTTGGCCACCTCTTGTATGGTCTTAGCAGGGATATCGGTGATCGCCTCTGCCCACCGAGGCGTATGAGGTATGATATGCTCCGCCAACTCATCGAAGCCAGATGTGTGTGTGTCGACGAATTCTTTATCGTATAAGTCACCCTTGATTATGTGGTGGATCATGCCTAAGGCCAACGCAAGGTCGGTGCCTGGTCTTATCTGAATATGGAGGTCGGCTTTGGCAGCCATAGGCGTGAGACGAGGGTCAATGACCACCAGCTTGGCCCCCCTTTTTCGCGCGAACATTATATCGGCGCTGATACCATGGTAGCGGTGGAGGTGGGTGACCCAAGGGTTTGTACCCCAAAGGATGATATATCTGGCGTTCTTTAGGTCGCACCAAGGCATGGGTGGACGGCCAAAGGTTTTGTTGTACGCGAGAATCTTGGGCCCCACACATACCGACCAAGTGCCGGTGACATTAGGGGTGCCGTAGAGCCCGGCTAGGCGCCGGAGTAGCATAGTGTCCAGGATGCGGGCCGTGGTCCCCTGATAGAGGACCAAGGCCTGCGGGCCGTACTGGGCTTTTATTCTCTCCATTTTGTCGGCGATGAAATCTATGGTCTCTTCCCAGGAAACCCGTTGGAACGCTCCTGTCCTGGCTTTCCTGAGTAGGGGATGGTGCAAGCGATCCTTGGCATACAGGATTCGTGGGGCGTTCCGTCCCTTAACGCACAGTTTGCCCCGACTCCATTGGTCTTCGGGATCGCCCTCTACCTTGACGACCTTGCCATCCTCGAGATGGACAATCATGCCGCACTCGGCGCGGCAGATCTGGCAGAAAGTCCACGCAGTATCTTTGGCCATGAAATCTCCTTGCCACCTCAGGTCACAGGCTATATTATAAGTCGCCCATCGCTGTCGAGCAAGCGATCTGTCTCCTACTACCGTGCTACCGCTGTGCTTGCCCGCCTGGGCTTGGGCAGTGCTGGGTCTATCACTGTCGTATGGTGTTTCTCTGCGAGGCCAAAGAGCGACTGCGACACGAATGGGTTTTAAGGTTAGGGCTTTTCTGTTCTTTTGGCGAGAGCTGTGGTAGAATGCCCACAGGATGATCGAGTTTGCCATCTCCACCAGCTTTATCAGGGCGGACATATCGAGGCTGAAGGAACTTATTAGGCTGGGTGGTTTCCGCAAGCTGGAGATTGGCTTCTATGATGAGGAGATGTTGCCTCTGGTCATGGATTTCGCGAGAGGAGAGGGTCTTAGCTATGGCTTCCACGACCCGTTGCCACGCTTGCCCTCCGACAGCTATCCTTTCCTCACTGACCCCGATGACGATAAGCGCTGGCGCACTTTGGATTCAATGCACCGCACGCTGCAAACCGCCATCAAGTATGGGGCGAAATATGTGATCGGCCATATCCCCTCAGTCATCTGGGAGCCCAGCGCGGACCTCAGCAAAGCCGACATCATGCAGTTGGCTCACGATAGCTCCGACCAACTGGCCCTTTGGAGTAGGGAAGCTGGTATCCCTTTCGTCCTTGAGAATGTGGGTCCCAACCCCTATTTCTTCGAGATCGAGGCCTTCATAGAAGTCATGGAAGCTCATCCCGACTTGAGGTTCTGCCTGGACATCGGTCACCTGCATCTGATGTCCATCTACGCTGGGCTCGACTCGTTAGAGTTCGCCACGAAGCTGGCCCCTTATACTTGGATCATTCACATCTACAACGCAACCCCGGAGATGTATCGCAAGTATCACCATGTTCCCGTTCACCCCTCGCAGCGGCCGGAGGAGGGATGGGCGGATATCCCTGCCATATTGGAGTGCGTGTTAGGGAGCAGGGAGCGCGATCTCATCCTAGTCTTCGAGTACTCCCCCGAATATCCCGCAGATGGGACCTTCATGAGGCAAGGGATAGAGTGGGTTAAGGAGGCCGTGGCAGGAGAGTGAGCTATCGCTGGAGAAGGATGGTCACGGGCCCGTCATTGTGAATCTCCACCAGCATCATCGCTCCGAAGATCCCCGTTTCAACGTGCAAGCCTTCTTTCCTCAAGAATCCCACGAACTTCTCCACCAGCGGCTCTGCCACCTCGGGCGGCGCTGCCTGAGTGAAGCTCGGTCGCCGACCCTTCCGGGCATCGCCATATAGTGTGAACTGAGATACCACCAGAGCATCAGCCTCCACTTCTAGGGCAGAAAGGTTGAACTTGCCCTGATCGTCGGAAAAGACACGCAGGTTGGCCACCTTGTTTGCCAAGAACCTGGCCTCTGTCTCGCCATCATCGTGGGTCACGCCCAGAAGCACGACCAACCCTCGGCCGATACTGCCCACTACTCTCCCTTCCACGGAAACTGAAGCTTTAATTACTCTTTGGACTACTGCACGCATCTCTCACCCTCGAAAAGGTCTCCGGGCTTGCGCAGCAATTAGGCGCAAGCCCCAAGATACGGGGGTATGAAGGACATGAGGAGACACCCCTCGTGCTCCCCGGGCTTTTGCTGCGCAACGCCTCCCCCGGGAGGATTTGCACAAATCCTGACAGTCTGGTATGCTTAAATACAAGGCCAAGTGATACGAAAAGAGGCTAGACCATGATCAAACTGCTCATGAGTTGGGATATCCAACCCGGTAAAGAAGCAGCATACATGGAGTTCGTTACTAAGGAGTTCACCCCTCAACTGATGAAGTTGGGCATCCAGCCCACGGAGGCCTGGTACACGGTGGTGGGGAACGGTCCTCAGGTATTGGCTGGAGGGATCACTGAGGACCGAGAGACCATGATGAGCATACTGGATGGCGAGGAGTGGGAAGGGCTGGAAAAGAAGCTCCTCGATTATGTGCGTAATTATCAGTACAAGGTGGTTCCCGCCACCGGGCATTTTCAGCTGTAATATGAATCTGAAACCCGGCTTTATTCCTTATCGCTAGATTTGGCTTTCTCTTTCTCCTTGGCTTCCCCACCATCGCCTCCTGGCAACTCCTTGGCCAGTTCGCTCGTAGGTAGTTGACGGTTATCTGTGATGTAGAACCCTGAACCCTTAAAGATAATGCCTACTGGCTGTATAAGCCGCTGGACAGGTCCCGCACAATCAGGGCAAACCTTAACCGGTTCATCGGAAAAGTGCTGCAGCCGTTCAAATCTGTGTCCGCAAAGCTTACATTCATACTCATAAATCGGCATATGTCGAATCATACCTCCTGATGTTAATCTCGCTTCTCATCACCCCGCAGATCAAAGCGGTATGTGCTCCCCCCTATGCTCTTCGCATACTTCAATACCTCGACCGCAATCATAGCTATCTGACCGGGATGAACCAGCTTCCTTCGCTGGTTGGTGACGACGGCGACGGAGACGCTCATGAAGGGATAGGCGACCTCGCTTCCCTGTCTATCGTAGCTAACACAATAGCCTTGGGCTCGATCCTCAGCGTTGTACTGGTCGAGGATCGCCTCGTCGAAGCCAGTTACTACTGCCTGGCAGATGGCTTCCGCCTGATCAGGGGTGGTAATGACGACGAAATCATCCCCTCCCTCATGGCCAATGAAATCGTCCTCGTTGCCCTCCTGCAGAACCGCGCGGACTATGAGCTCGCTCAGCATTTTCAGCACAACGTCGCCGGCCACAAATCCGTATTTGTCATTGTAAGGCTTGAAGTTATCGAGATCGAAGTAGCATACAGCGAAAGGTTCGTCTCTCTCTATTCTCTCCTTGAGCGCCCGTTCGACGGCTAGGTTCCCCGGAAGCCTGGTGAGAGGGCTGGTCTCTATATCACGCTCGCTCCGTCGCAGATGGGCCGTTACGCGAGTTCTCAGTTCGCTGGGATGAAAAGGCTTGGTGATATAATCATCGGCACCCTCACTCATACCCTTGACCTTATCTGGCATTTGGTCAAGGGCGGTCAACATGATGATAGGGATGTTTGAAGTCAGAAAGCCGCGCCTCAACTGGCGGCAGAGCTCATATCCGTCCATATCGGGCATCATTATGTCCAAGATTATCAGGTTTGGCCTTTCCTGCCTTGCCCGTTTTAGAGCTTCCACTCCATCGACAGCACAGATCACGTCCATCCCGTCGCTCCGCAAAGTATCGGCGACGAGCTGACAGATAACCGGCTCATCGTCAACAACCAGTATCTTGGCCGACTGCGATGTCATAGCTCCCCCTTCAAATATTCTACAGGATTTCTTCTTTGCAGGCAAGTTTTGACAATCTGAGACAGCGGGTGGATAATTGCATACGAACTGGATCACACAGTGTGAAGGCGAGGCCGATGAGGAAACAGGGCGGAGCAATCGGGATCTTCGACTCTGGAGTGGGGGGGCTCTCAGTGATGAGCGAGATCGCTGAAGTGCTCCCCCACGAGGATGTGGTGTATTTCGCCGACAGTGCTCACTGTCCCTATGGGAGGCGAACACATCAGGAGATCCAGGGTCTGGCCCAAGGCATCGTGACTTTCTTGCTATCCCAAGGGGCCAAGGTCATCGTCGTAGCCTGCAATACCGCCTCGGCTGCGGCCTTGTACTACCTTCGAGAGACCTTCAGCATACCTATCGTGGGCATGGAACCGGCGGTCAGGCCAGCGGCTGAACGGACCAACAGCAAAGTGGTGGGGGTGATCGCCACAGGTGCCACCTTTCAGGGAGCCCTCTTCGCCAGCCTGGTTGAACGGTTCGCTACAGACATAAAGGTGTTGACCCAGACCTGTCCGGGATTGGTGGAGAGGGTGGAGGCGGGGCTCATCGAGGAGGCTGGCACAAAGGAGATGTTGACGCAGTATCTGCGACCGATGCTGGAGGCAGGGATAGATTCTCTGGTTCTGGGCTGCACCCACTACCCTTTCCTCAAGCCGCTCATGAGGGAGATACTGGGGGATGAGATAGAGATCATTGATCCCAGCGCGGCCGTGGCCCAGCAAACGGGACGGGTACTGGGGGGAGAGTATCTGTTGAGCGAGGAGGGTCAAGGGCGGTACACCTTCTACACCAGCGGAGATCCACAGGTATTTGCCCGCCTGATCGAAGGGCTCACCTCTTTGAGGGGCGCGGTTCTGGGAGCGAGGTGGGTGGGAGGTCAAATCGTCACTTAATCCACGATCGGTAGGATCATTTCCTCGATTGTTGCGATTGCGGCTTACGGTTGAGATCAGATGACGCGTGGTTGTCAAAGACCTTACCCATCGGGCGAGGGTATAAGGAGAGTTGCCTTTGGCGGACAGCGGGACGGGAGGGATAGAAGGCGATCAAGGTTAATGTAGTTGACATAACGAAAGACCAGAACAAATGATTAGAGTACTGCACTTCTCAGATCTGCACCTGGGGGTGGAGAACTATGGTCGTCTGGATCCCAAATCCGGGCTGAGCACTCGCCTGGGGGATTTCCTGCGCTCCTTCGACGCTATCGTGGAGTACGCCTTGGGAGAGGATATTGACTTGGTGGTGTTCTGCGGAGATGCGTACAAGACTCGGGACCCTAACCCCACCTACCAGCGGGAGTTTGCGAAGCGTATCCAGCGTCTTTCTAGAGCCGACATCCCAGTTTTCCTCCTGACTGGCAATCACGACCTGCCTTTGGCTACAGGCAGAGCCAATACTGTCGAGATCTTCGATACCCTGGACGTACCCAATGTGGTGGTAGCCAACAAGCTTGCGACTCACCTCATCGAGACCAGGGGAGGGAGGGTTCAGATTGTGGCCCTACCCTGGCCTATCAGGAGCCATCTGATGACCAAGGAGGAATACAAGAAGCGAAGTTTGGAGGAGATCAACCGGTTGCTCGGCGACGTGCTAGAGGGTTTTGTCAAAGAGGAGATAGTGCATCTGGACCCTGAGCTCCCATCTATCCTGGCTGCCCATGCTACTGTTTTCGGCGCAACATACGGTTCAGAGAGGAGCGTAATGCTGGGGCAGGAAGTTGTCATCACGCGCAGCGTGGTGTCTAATCCCGCTTTCGATTATGTAGCTCTCGGTCATATCCACAAACATCAGGTGTTAAGAAACGCCGATCCCCCAGTGGTCTATGCCGGCAGCGTCGAACGCATAGACTTTGGCGAGGAGGTGGAAGAGAAGGGGTTCGTGGTGGTGCGCCTAGAGAAAGGCAGCGCCGAGTTCGAATTCATTCCTCTGCAGGTTCGTGCCTTCCTGACCATAGAGGTGGAGGCCAAAGGCGATGATCCCACAACTGAGGTATTGGAGGCCATCGCTGCTCATGAGATAGAGGATAGGGTGGTTCGCTTAATAATCCATACCACTGCCGACAAGGAACCCTTGCTCAAAGAGGCCGAAATCCTCAAGGCTTTGGGCGATGCCTTCTACGTAGCTGCGGTCAATAAGGATGTAGAACGTTCAATCCGCCTGCGCCTGGGTGATCGGAATTATGAAGAGATGACGCCGCGCGAGATTTTGAGAAGATACCTGCAGGTTAAACAGGCATCTTCCCGACGAGCCGAGGTGTTGCTGAGATACGCTGACGAGTTATTTGGAGAACTCGAATAGACGATCAGAACTTCGATGACAACTGGAACGTCTCCAGGCTCCGTAGATTGGCCGTGTGGAGTGGGGGGACAAAGAGTAGTTGGGGAGGTCTTTTATTCAATGCGGCAGATCAAAGTAGTTGTAACGGGGCCCTTCGGTGCTGGCAAGACCGAGTTCATCAAGACCATCAGTGAGATAGATGTGGTCAGTACGGAGCGCAAAATCTCCGTTCCAGAACAGCGTGAGATCAAAGAAGAGACCACGGTAGCTATGGACTTCGGGCGAATCACTATCAAAGAAGACGTTGTGTTGGAGCTGTACGGAACTCCCGGTCAGAGGAGGTTTGACTTCATGTTCGATATCCTCTCTGAAGGGATGTGGGGGTTTGTCCTCCTGGTTGACAGCACCGACCGGGGGAGTTTCACTGAGGCTCGAAAGCTGCTTGGGCAATTTGATGGCCTTTCTGCCGCTCCTCGCGTCATAGCCGCCAACAAGCAGGACACGGAAAGCGCGGCGTCTTTGGAGGATCTACGTAAAGCGCTGAAGGTGGGGCCCTCGGTGAAGATACTGCCCTGCACAGCCACCGACAAGGCAAGCGTGCGCAATGTGCTCCTCGCTTTGCTGTCGTCCATGTTAGGGGAAAAGAAGGTGGACTGAGTAACCATAAACTCCTTTTCTCTGGTCACCATTAGCAAAGCGGCAGACGATGCTAACACCGTCTGCCGTCCCATGACAGGTATCCAGCCAGACTTGGATCCCTAATCCTTAAGTTTTCTTACATAGACTCGATATTCGCCGTCCTCTTCTTCCAAGCCCAAGAACTCATTGCCTGTGCTCTTACACCAGGCCGGCATATCGGCCCCGATGCCCTTATCGTCAGCGACTACCTCAAGCACCTGGCCGACCCCCAACTCTTTCATCTTCTCTTTGGTCTTGATAATGGGCATGGGGCAGTATAGCCCCAGGCAGTCCAAAGTCTCGTCTGCTTCCATTCTTCGACACCTCTCAGATGAACACGCCGCTTCTGGCTATTAGCGCGCCGCAGTGGCAAAATTAATGGGAGCAGCGCCCTGTCCAAGTTGCCGCCGAAATGATCACCGTTCAGTAACGGAGTCTATTCCTCGCACTCCGATCCACAATTTGGGCAAACCGTGGCCTCCTGTGGTAGCAGCTCTTCACAGGCCTCACAGAAGCGTATTTCGACTTCACAAACGTTACACCATGGAGCAGGCATCTCCAGCACGCTTTCACAGAAGGGGCAGGCACAGGTCACCACTTCCTCACTTTGCTTGCCAACTTGTTCTGTCGTCATTTATCCCTCCTTCATTTTGCTCTCATAGTCTTCTACAGCTTTGTGCAACGCATCGGCCCCTAGATTCGAGCAATGCATCTTCTGCTTGGGCAGGCCATCTAGCTCTTCGGCCACATCTGCGTTGGTGATCTCCTTAGCTTCCTCCAACGTCTTACCCTTGGCCATCTCGCTAACCATGCTAGACACAGCGATGGCAGCGCCGCAGCCGAAGGTTTTGAATTTGACGTCGCTCAAGCGGTTGTCATCCACCTTGATGTAGAAAGTCATCATGTCTCCGCACACGGGGTTGCCCACGCTGCCCACACCGTCGGCATCGGAGATTTCCCCAACGTTGCGCGGATTCGTGAAATGATCCATCACTTTCTCACTGTATACGGCCATTCCAACCCCCTTCTTCCCCAATCTAAAGTATTGCTGGGTCTTCAACTATGTCTCTTGATAAAGCGGCGACATCTGGCGCAGCCTGTCAACTATAGGCGGAAACACCTCCGCGAAGTAGTCCACATCTTCCACACTGTTTTGCTTGCCGAGGGTGAGAACCAGGGATCCATTCGCCAGAGCAGGATCGATGCCGATAGCGGTCAGCACGCCGGAAGCTTTCAGGGCTTGAGAGGTGCACGTCGAACCGCTGGAAGCCGCCACGCCCTGCATATTCAGAAACAGCAGCATCGCCTCGCCCTCGATGAACTCCACCAGCACGCTCACATGCCCAGGCAGTCGCTGCGTGGGGTGGCCGGTCAGGTAGACGTGATCAATCTCGGCAGTCAGGCGTTCCATCAGCCGATCCCGCAAGGGAACTAGATGCGCTCTACGTTCCTCCATGTCCTCCATGGCCAGTTCCGCTGCCACACCAAGCCCAGCTATCGCCGGCACATCCTCCGTTCCCGCTCGGCGACCTCCCTCCTGGATGCCCCCATCTATGAGAGGCATGATACGCGTAGCCCGCTTGATGTAAAGAGCGGCCGCCCCCTTGGGGCCATAGAACTGGTTTCCGGCCAGGGTCAGCAGATCTACCCCCAACTCCTTAACGTCAACAGGAAGCGTGCCTACTGTGGCTACCGCATCGGTATGGAAATAGGCCTTACTGTTTTCCTTCACCATCCCGGCGATCTCAGCGATGGGCTCTATAGTTCCTATCTCGTTGTTGGCATACATGATGGAGACCAGGGTAGTGTCGTCGCGCAAAGCTGCCAGCACATCATCGGGGTCCACCAGGCCATATTTGTCCACCGGCACTCGCGTTACCTCGAAGCCTAGCTTTTCCATAGTCTGGGCCGAGTTCAGCACGGAATGATGCTCGATAGCCGAGACGACGATATGTTGCCCTTTCTTGCGGTTCATCAAGGCAATACCCTTAACCGCCATGTTATTGGCCTCGCTACCGCTGGCGGTGAAGTATATCTCGTTATTCCGCGCGCCTATTAGCGCTGCAACCTTCTCTCGCGCCTCTTCGACGGCTTGGCGTGGGGCCTCGCCGTAGCGATGCAAGCTCAAGGGGTTGCCAAATTGCTCGTTCAGATATGGAATCATAGCCTCCACTACCTCGGGACGAAGGGGTGTGGTGGCCGCATGGTCAAAGTAGACCTCTCTCATCGCACCTCCTCCTGATAAGCACTACGTACCTTTTCGTTGATGTACAGATGCCTCCTAAGACACACCAAACATTTTCGGACTATAAAGGTCATTATTATCATTATACATCAGAATTGATGAAAAGTCAAACTCAAGAAATATATCAAAACCTTGTTAGGATCAGGCGAGGATGTGCGGTGACATGCCTCAAAGCTCGTAGGGCACCCCAAGTTCTTCGCCTATCTCCCGCAAATCTCTGACCACCTTAGAGTGCAGGGGGATGCCTTTTCGCATCCTCTCATTGGCCATCTCGAACTCCTTCTCACCGTGAATGAATATGCGATCCTGGCCCTCGGCCTTGGCCGAACCTTTGAGAGTTTGGATAATGTTGTCCATTGAGGCCTTGAATTCCTCCAGAGGCCGAAAGCTGTCCACGCGCAGGGCGCCGAAGAAGTGACCAATGTTGGCCGGCAACGGTTTGCCGTTTCTATCTTTGGGGTAAACATGGTTGGCGTAGGCCGCGCCGGACAACACCCCACACAGGATATCCACTATGAAGGCCAGCCCGTAGCCCTTATGCCCTCCCAGTTCCTCGCCCGCCCCGCCTAGGGGCAGTATGCCTCCTCCCAAACGGTCTCTCATATTGCGCAGCACGTCCGCTGCGTCGTTGGTGGGGATGCCGCTCGCATCGCTGGCCCAGCCCTGAAGAAGGGGCTTCTCCTGGCGATCGTATTCCTCCAGCTTGCCTCTGGTCACCACACTGGTGGCCATGTCCAGGACGAAAGGTCGCTCCTTACCGGTGGGCACAGCGATGCTCATCGGGTTGGTGCCCAGTACCGCGTCTCGGCCGAAGGTGGGTACCACCAGGGTCGCTGAATTGGTCATGGAGATGCCTATTAGCTCCTCTTCCAAGGCCATCATCGCGTAATAGCCAGCGATGCCGTAGTGGTTGCTGTTCCGCACGGTGACGAAGCCCAGGCCCATTTTTGAGGCTTTCTTCACAGCCAGCCGCATGGCCCTGACCCCTACCACTTGTCCCAACCCCGCTCCTCCATCAAGGAGAGCCGTGACGGGCGTCTCATGCACCAACTGGATGTCCGGCTTGGCCAGCATGATCCCATCCCGCAGGCCGTCCACATAACGCCTAGTGCGGGCCACTCCATGGGAATCAATTCCTCGCAGATCAGCTGCCACGAGTACATCTGTGGTTACTTTGGCGTCTTCCGCAGGCACGCCCATCTTAACGAAAATCTGTGTGGCGAACTCCTTCAAAGCTACATGATCGACTCTATCACTCATTACCCCACCTCATGGTCAAACGAGCTGTGCATATCGAGGCACCGTTCGTTTTCGTCCTTTGCCCGCAAGCATGACCCATTGCCAGGCCGGGGAGTGACAGTCTCTCACCTTCCCCCACGCTGGTACAGCGCCTATGGCGGTTCTTATCTCAGGGTGTGCATCCCTCCGAACGCCACGCATTCTATACCTTCTTCTCAAGATTATATCATCATTACCGACTGAGGGAAAACGGATACACTGGAGGCGTTGCGCAGCAAAAGCCCGGGGAGCACGGGGGGCTGCCCTGAGCCTGGCGAAGGGTGCCCCCACGTGCCCTTTATGTCGCAATATCTAGGGGCTTGTGCCCAACCGCTGTGCAAGCCCCCGGAGGGTATTTAGAGATGAAAGAATAGGACCGTGCTATCGCTCAAGTGCCGTCCAGCAGGACCCTCAAACCAGCGGGAGTTGACGACAAACAGGTGGCACCACGCTATGACAAGGAGCTCCGCCGGCCTTTGCGGCTGGCCGGGGTCGGCCAGGAGCAAAGGCAGCTCTGATCGTCGCCTTACCACGGTGGCCAGTGAGTGCAGCACCATTCGCCTCTAGAGCCTTTCGCTGCATCTTCAACTGATAAGACAGCCGTAGGTGCAAACATGGTCCTAACCAATTTGCTGGATGTTGCAAGTAGACCCAATTTATGCTATTGTGTTCTTTGCGAGCAATGCCACAGCCCCTAGGCGGATGCCGCCGTCGGGAAGTGTCGAAGCGTCCTGGCAAGAGGCCCTAGCCATCTTGCTTCTCCAACGACAGGCTGTGGCGGCGGCTTTGGTTAGACATCGCACTTGGAGGCGGACAGGGCGAAAGCCGATCTCAAGATGGAGTGCAATGGGCAACTCGCATCGTTGGCCGCCAGATACGAAATCGCGCGCGCGAAACTGCAAGACTTGGAAACGGCTGGCGAATAGCAGATCTCCTGTCCGCTGCGGGCGCTCAGCTAATATGAGTGTAGACCTAGAGAATCGCTATCTCTTAAACAAAGGCTGTAAATGTCGCTGGGCGCAATAGAGCAGCTAACGATGCAACTTGTGAAGCTTCTAGTAGGCAGTTGACCATTCCGTTGTGAAACAGTAACTGGCCGATATATTCGCTTGACGTTAGCATTGAGGTTGGAGAGATACGCAGAGAATGGTACTTAGTGTCGTTTCTGCCGATTTCATCCCATGAGCGGAGGAGTGTCTGATATGAAACCAGCTAATCGTCGAATTACAGAGGGCATCTTGTTTACCGATGAATACCAACTGACCATGGCTCAACTCTACTATCGAACGGGCCTGCATGAGATACCCGCGCAATTTGAGCATTTCTTCCGCAGCTATCCCGACTATGGGGCGCACAGGGCTGGGTACTGCATAAACGCGGGTCTAGAATGGCTCCTGGACTGGGTGCAAGAAGCTCGCTTCCGCCACGAGGACATCGAATACCTACGCGGTCAACGAGGCCAAACGGGCAAAAGACTGTTCGACGACAACTTCCTGGACTGGCTGCGGCAGAATGGCACTTTCGACGGCATTACCATGTACGCCATACCGGAAGGGCGCGTGGTACATCCTAATGTACCCCTGACGGTTGCACAGGGGCCGCTGGCCATGGCGCAGATTCTGGAGACTCCTCTGCTCAATCATCTGAACTATCAGACCCTTGTGGCTAGCAAGGCCTCACGGATTCGCGAGAGCGGCCGGGGTCAACTGTTGCTGGAGTTCGGACTGCGCCGAGGTCAGGACAAGGGTGCCAATGCTGGCACACGGGCGGCACTCATCGGAGGGGCCGACTTCACCTCCAACGTGGGCATCTCTCATGTACTGGGATACCAGCCCAAAGGCACCCATGCCCACAGCATGGTCCAGGCGTTCATGGCCCTTGGGGAGGGAGAACTCGGTGCTTTCCGCGCCTATGCCGATATCTACCCTGATGACTGCTTGTTGTTGGTCGACACTGTGGACACCCTCGAAAGTGGGATTCCCAACGCTATCAAGGTCTTCGAGGAATTGCGGCACAAGGGTCATAAACCACTGGGCATTCGATTGGACTCAGGCGATCTCGCCTATCTGAGCATACAGGCAGCCAGAATGTTGAACAAGGCTGGCTTTCCTGACACATCAATCGTGTTGTCCAATCAGTTGGACGAGCTCGTCATCTGGCAGATTATCACCCAGATCCAAGAGGAGGCACCTCGCTACGATGTTGACCCAGATGATCTCATTGGCCGGCTAGTATATGGGGTGGGCACACGTCTGATCACATCGCAAGGCGAGTCAGCTCTGGATGGCGTATACAAGCTGACAGCTATATATGACCGAGATGAATGGGTGCCGGTCATAAAGATCTCAGAAACGCCGGACAAGACCCCGAATCCGGGTCACAAGTATGTCTGGCGGGTGTATGATCAACGTGGCAAGGCGACTGCTGATCTTCTCAGTCTCGACGACGAGGATCCCAGGCAGATGGAACAGATCGTTCTGCATCATCCCACGGACAGAACCATATACCGAACGCTCCAGAAGGATGACGTCTCAAGAGTCGGACCCCTGCTAGTCGAAGTGCTAAGGGATGGGCAGTTAGTGTATGAGCTGCCTACCACAGAGGAGATGCGTGCGCGCCGTGAAGCCGACCTGGATCGCCTCGATCCGGGGGTCAGACGGCTCATCAATCCACATATCTATCACGTGTCTCTGACAGAGCGACTGTGGAATCTGAAACAAGAACTCATCGAATCAGCAATGAAGGGGAATCAGAGGTAGAGCCCAGGGGTATAACTCAGCCAAACAGATTTACGGGGAGAAGTCCGTGATGTGCGACACAGCTTCTGATGGACCCAGTTATCGAGTGTAAGAGATCGAGGAGATCTATGATACCACGAAGCTCCCGATGGTGTTCAAACACACAGCGACTATGAGGACGTCCGTGACCTACGGAGAGGTCTGGCGCCTCTAGACCAGGAGATGGTCGGGCATTCTTTCAGCGCCTGATGGAAAGGGGAGAGACAATCTCTTAGGTGAGAAGGCCATAACTTCGTCCCATGAACCAAACAGGTGCGGCCACATCTCTATCTGTCTCCACCTCATTGTGGCTGGTTTATGGGCCTCTGAGGGGCTCAACGTGCTCAAGAAAGCGGCGGTGACGGGAGCGGCAATCGCTACCTGACCGACGCTGAGGTGTTATTGGTGGGAGCGACGGGCATCGAACGCGCACTAGTATACACTATCTCCTGGCCCAAGACAGGCTCTCGGGCGTCCCTTTTTCCATAAATCCGTGAAATTTTAAGGTTGGCAAAGAGAGCATGATGTCAACCCTCCAGTTCATTTCTCAACCACGACAGGAAATCCCCAGGTGTTCCAACCCGCAATCCTGACCTGCGAGCCACTTCTGGATCATCAATGAAGTGCTCTCGGTCCAGCGTCACCAGATAGTCCACCTGGGCAGCAATCGCCGCCGCTAGGATGGGCGCATCCTTGGGATGGATGATCTCCCTAACGGCCACGACATCCGCGTGAGAGGGCAAGGGGATCTTCTCCAGGGGACAACTTGCCAGAAAACGGCGATAGTCAGGGATCGCTCGGGGAAGTTTCTCCTGCAGATTGCGCTCAGCCTCTACCAGTACCTCTTCCGAAACAACCAGGGCGATTACTTGCGCCTCGGCAAGGGCAAGGATCATGTTACTGGCTCTCTTGGGCGAGGCGAGTCCGGCGAGGAGAGCACTAGTGTCCAGGAAGATTCTAGGCGTCAAGGCCATACTTCTCGTTGACGTAGATCTCCCGTTGCTCATCCAGGCCCTCCAGCAGGTCTTTCAGGGACACTCCCTCCTCCTGCATGAGGGCTTCTATGGCCCCGGCGATTTCCGGAGCCACAAGTCTCTTGCGGGTGGCGATAAGGGTATTCCCCAGACTTATCAGGGAGAAGACGTCGCCGTCCTTGATCCCCATCTGGCGGCGTATCTCCGCAGGGATCGTCAATTGGCCACGTTCCCGCACAAGCACTACCACTGGGCCACTCGCCTCAAGAGTTCTCTGCATATCGACTCCACCTCTCCTGTCAGAATTTCTGATATCATTATACATCCAACGATGACATCTGTCAAGATCCTCGGAACCTGCCCTCGCTGCTCGCCAGGAAGACGGCATCCCCCAATGACCTCGCTGGGGCCAGAAGGTCACCTGCACGTACGACGCGGTCGGCAATCGGCTGATGATGGTCCCTCCTCAAGGCACCGTGAACTACACCTAAGACGCCGCCAACCGCTTGACCAATGTGGGAGGGGTGGATTATACCTTGGGGTAGCAACGGAAAGCTGCTCTTCGATGGCGTGCGGAGCTACGAGTATGACCACGTCAACAGGTTGACTCAGATCACAGGAACCTTGACAACACAATATGCCTACAACGGGGACGGGAATAGGATCAGGAAGACGGTGGACGGCATCACCACCCAGTACGTCCTCGACTTGGCGGCCACGCTTTCGGTGGTGATCAGCGACACGGAGGCGATCTACGTTCGGTTAGACGCGATCAATGCAAAAAGAGAGGGCTCTGGCTATGGAGCCCTCTCTTCCTACATGGCGGGGACGACGGGATTTGAACCCGCGATCTCCTGCTTGACAGGCAGGTATGTTAAGCCAAGCTACACCACGCCCCCACAATCACTGTCATATCTTACCATACCATAAATCTTCTTTTTAGTCAAATGGTCATCATCCGCGGCGGGCTTGCGCAGCGGTTGGGCACAAGTCCCAAGGTTTCGCCGAATTTGCGTAAAATCCGCTTAGATGTAATAATAAGAGACTGAAACTCGGTCTGAGGAAAAGGGGGGCATGCTATGAAAGGGGTTCTTTACCCGCTACTTCTTGCGTTGATGCTCGTCAGCACAATCCTTATCGGTTGCGCTGAGGGAATGCCTTCGGCAGATACGCCAACTGCTGAGGCCAGCGCAACTTCTGCTGCCGGCACAACCGAGGCGTTGGCAGCCGTGGTCAACGGCCAGTCGATTACTATGGAGAACTATCAGAAACAAATCGCTCAGGTGGAGGCTTTCTTCGAGCAAGAAGGCCTGGATTTGCAGAGCGAGGAGGGCCGGGAGAGGCTAGCTCAGGCTCGCCGACAGGTGCTGGAACAGATGATAGATCAAGAGCTGATAAGACAGGCGGCGGCGGAGATGGATATCAGCATCTCTGGCGAGGAGTTGGAGTCCAAGATCCAAGAGATTATCGAGCAATCTGGGGGACAGGAGCAGTTCCAGCAGTCGTTGCAGGGTACCGGGACGAGCTATGAAGACTTCAGGCAGATGCTGCTGGATCAACTCTTGAGCGAGGCGGTATTCAGCGCTGTCACGGCTTCCATTCCCTCTGTCGCAGAGCAAGTTCATGCCCGCCATATTCTCCTCTCCACGAGGGAGAGGGCGGAGGAGGTGTTGGCCAGGTTTCAGGGAGGGGAAGACTTTGCCTTCCTGGCGAGAGAATACTCCGAAGACGTCAGTTCCAGGGAAAGAGGCGGGGACATGGGTTTCTTCCCTCAAGGGATGATGCCGCTGGAGATAGAGGAGGCAGCTTTCAGTTTGGAAGTCGGTGAGATCAGTGGGATAATAGAGTCTCAATTTGGCTTTCATATTGTGCAGGTCCTAGAGAGGGAGGAGCGCGAGATGGCTCCAGAGATATTCGAAAACCTGCGACAACAGACCTTCATGCAATGGTTACAGGAACGGAGGGAGAGTGCCACTATTGAGCGCTTTGTCGAGTAGAGGCGGAGATCAAGCAGATTGTGACACGTGCAGTCGAACTAGACAATGGTTCTTTGATAGGGTATAATTTATGATTGCGGGGGCATTTGCTGATGCCTCATCATTTTATTAAGCGGAGAAGGTAATGGTTCGGACAAGTTCTTCGACTTTCGGTCGAAGTGTTATCAGTCGGGTTATTCTTGGCTTCATAGTACTGCTGATCGTGTTTGGCCTCGTGAGTGGAGGGACGTATCTGTACCTCCGTTTTGGGAGCCCCTACCAGCAGGGAGGTGACCCCATCGAACAGCTACAGAAGGACAAGATTGACCCTTCTTTGGCCCTCCTGACATTGGCTGGAGCGGGTGACCTGGAGGTGGTGAATCGAGCTCTGGCGGACGGGGAATTGGAAACAGCCTACACTACTATCCTTTTCAGTACTGAGCTGGCTAACAGAGAACGAGTTGGGAGCTTGTTGCTCCTGGCGCAGGCTTATACAACTACTGGGGATAATAGCAAAGCACAACTTTGCTATCAACTGGCCAATCTCATCGCTACCTTGAGCCCGACCTTGTCCGATTTTGCGAAGGCTAACTCGTATTTGGAGATAGGGGAGGGGTTGGCGGAACTGGGCGATAAGGCAGAGGCGCTTTTCAACTATGATCAGGCGTATGTTGTAGCTTTACACAGTCCGTATATGAGAGATCCCCATCGAGCGGATCTCTTGGGTAAACTCGCTACAGCATACCAGGCGCTGGATGAGATTGGCAAGGCGAGTGAATCCTTGACCCAGCAATCCGAGATACAATATGTTTCTGATGAACCAGGGCAAGCATCGGAGAGCCCTCCGGAGCAACCGATTTCCCCCTTTGTGATGGAAGTCCCCGAGCCAACTGAGGCGATGGTAATATCCTATGAGCAAAGACGTGTGGAGACCGTGCAGCAGCTCATCGATTCCCTGCAAGAGCCATCCGAAGGGGGCGCCATACCAGAGGATTTGATGACTGATGTCACTCAGGCGTTGTTGAATGAGGATGGCGTCCGACAAGGTGTCTATGAAGAGCAAATGGCCGGGGCATCCTCGATGGTGCTAAAGATAGGCATTGCAGAGGCCAAGGTGCACTGGTTGGTCATCAAATTCAGGGTTGCATCAGGTGGGTACGGGCTGCCGTTGGTGCCTGCATGGACCGAAGATCTAGCTGATATCGAAGACCAACTCAACGCCGCCCATAGGGAGCTCTACAACGCCTACGATGAGCAGATCCGCACCTTCAATGATGACGCCGCGGTAGATCGGGCCTGGTTCCACCTTCTTCGCTCCCAGATCGAGCAGGGAAGGCTGGGGCTTTATCCCCATTATCCGGAAGAGGAACTGCTCTCACAGCTGACGGAGGTTAGCGAAAGACTCACCGCCTCAGGGGATACATCGTTACGTGTGGATGTTGACTACCAGGACGACACTCCAGTCTTTGCGTTGGCGGCGGCTGAATAGAGGCAATGTTGAAAGGAGGTAGGGTGTGATGTTGACCCAGATAAATGAGCGAGTGGCTCTCGCGGTGACCATCGTTGCTCTGGCCTTTACTGTTCTGACCTGCCTGTTTTACCTGACCATCTTCATTAACCCGTATATGCCGCTGAACCCTTTCCCCCCACCGGAGGAGGTAGGGTTGACATTGCTTTTGACGCCAACAAGCGCGTTGTCACAGGCGACCTTCCCCCCAACATGGACACCTACTCATACGGCAACTGCTACGGATACGCCCACACCGACCGACACGCCTACCATCACCCCGAGTCCGACGAACACGCCAACCCCGACCCGCACGCCGACCCCAACTCGGAGGCCAGCGCCTCCGCCCCCACCGACGCCCACCAAGGCCCCGCCGCCGACGCCCACCCCGTGGCCTTACGTCCAGCATGGATATACATATCACCGGGCGAACGACAGGAATCCGGCTGGATGTGCGTGGTTAGGGGTTGGTGGGCAGGTGCTCGATGCCAATGGCGTCGGCTTGCCAGGTGTCACTGTGAGGGTCTGGTCTGGCGGCTGGCAGGGTACCAGTTCGTCGGACCAGAAGCTTGAGTACGGGCCGGGCGGCTGGGAAGTCTATCTTGATGATCACCCCAAGAACGGCACTTGGAACTGCCAGGTGATTGGTCAGAACGGTGTAGGACTGTCTCCCGTCGTGGTTTTCCAGACCTATGCCAACGATTGCAACCGCAACTTGATCTTGATCAGCTTCAAGAAGGCCTCATAGAGACCCTCGAGTCTGCAGTCGGTCATCGTATCTTGGGGGCGGGTCTTCTGGGATGGAAGAAGCATCTGTGCGGTAGATCCATGCCCTTGAGGGGGCGTCCAACCACAAGCTCAGTGGTCACGAGTTGTTAGGTGTGTAGTGTGCGCTCTTGCGCATTGCAGGGGCTGGACTCTTAAGACGAAACCTAGGGGTTACCCTATCATCTTCATCCCCGTTAGGACTTTGCCGAACTTTTGGCCCTATTGCCCCTCCACTCTTCAGCAGTATATGCCCCTGCAAGGCCAAATAGGGGATTCCCTTCAAGAGAGGAGCTATCCAGAGATGCGTCAGGCATCA
>JBFFDV010000003.1:0-31978 GCA_041559215.1 Anaerolineae bacterium
GTGAGGGGTAGTGCCGCCGCCGTACAGATAGAAGATGGCGGCCACCCCTAACAGGCTCAAGGCAACCACCAGGAAGCCCGAGACCGCTCCTCCTCGCAGGGCAACGAGCAAAGCCTCCCCCACGCTCCTCCCAGCAGCGCTAGCACAACGTAAGTTGGATTTGACCGCTATGAACATGCCGATGATGCCTGAGATGGCCGAACATGCAGCACCGGCAAGGAAGGCGATTCCGGTGCGTATGCCCAGCTCCACGACATCGATTTCCACCTCAGGAAACCGCTCGAACACGGCGATCAGACCACCAATGATGAGGGCGGTGATCACAGCCAGTATGGCGATAGTCGTATATTGGCGCTTGATGAAAGCCACCGCGCCCTCATAGATCATAGCGCCCACGTCTTGCATCTTCTCGGTGCCCGTGTCTCGGCGCAACACATCCCAGGCCAGATAGATGGCGAAGAGGATTGCCGCTGCGCCGCATATGGGCACCACCCACACCAGATTTAGAGTCATATCCACCTCCTTGGATTGATATTGTTTGGGGACAGCCCCCAGGCCAACCCCTACGAAAGCCGTGATATTTTAGCACAAAGCGCCGATGGTGACAAGCCACCTTCGTTCGGGCGTTGCGCAGCAAAAGCCTGGGGAGCACGAGGGGTGTCCCCTCGTACATTTCATACCCCTGTATCTTGGGCTTGGGGCTTGTGCCTAATTGCTGCACAAGCCCGTTCGGAGAGAGTCTCGAGCGACGGGCACGAATCTCCGACGAAATCTGATAACATCTCACATAAGCCCCTGTGGCCAACTCATTGTAGTCTCTCAGAGTCAAAATACGGTCTTATCTCGGTCTTAATCAGGTGCGAATCGGACCTGAACCTGCCAACTGCTTTGGGTGATGGCTTTCCTCATCTTTCATCAACATCGTCGTGAGGATTCATTGCTAGAGCCGTGCATTGATGTTATAATAATCACAGATCACGCGAGGGAAGGGGGTCTGCTATCATGCCTCGTGAAACTTTTGATGAGCAACTCAAGGAATTGGAGCAAGATCTATTGGACATGGCCAAGTTGGTTGACAGAGCCATAGAGCAGAGTGTTCGAGCTCTTGCCGAGCGTGACATAGACCTCTCTCGGCAGGTGATCAAAGACGATGAAGCCATCAATCAGGCGCAGCGCCATATCGAGGAGAAATGTCTGGTGCTCATTGCCACCCAGCAGCCTTTGGCCAGTGACCTGCGGGTGATCTTTGCCATCTCCCACATAGTCACTGAACTGGAGAGGATGGCAGATCATGCTAAGGGGATCGGACAGATCGGCGTTATGATGGGGCCTCGTGAACTACTCAAACCACTAATAGACATCCCACGTATGGCTGAAAAGGCACGCTGGCTACTCGGTCGTGAGTTGGAAGCTTTTGTCAATCATGACGTTGAGTTGGCTAGAAGCTTAGGCGACGAGGACGATGAGGTAGACAGGCTATACGACCAGGTGTTTAGGGAATTGCTGATCTTCATGATGGACGATCCACGTACCATCACTCGGGCGACCTATCTCCTGTGGACTGCCCACAACCTCGAGAGGATCGCTGACCGTGCCATCAATATCGGAGAGCGGGTCGTTTTCTTGGTCACTGGCAGGGTCGAAGAGCATAACGTCTAAAGAGAGGTGGAGAAGAAGATGAACACCAGCGAAGCCACCCAGCTATTGACCTGGTTGGATGAGGAGCGTCGAAAGGACAAGGCTCTGCTAGTTGAGCTGCGGAAAAGCATAGAGCAGCACGAGGCGCATTTCTTAAACGTTACCGAGAGAGTGGAGAAGTTGGAGGAAAGGCTGGCTCAGACCAATGCCGAATTGGCGAGGATGTCAAGATTCGAGCAGGCCCTGGAGAAGTTCAAGGAGGAAATCTTGCTGGAGTTGCAAAGATCTGAGGAGCGACTCCGGAAAGAGGTTGATAGCAAAGACAAGCTTGTGCGTGCGGAAAGGCAAGAAAGACTCAAAGCCTTGACCAAGTTAGGGGAACGGGTCGAGGAGGCTCTACAACTTAGAGAACCACTCCAGACACAACAAGTCGAGCTTCAGCGGCTGAACAAGGCGATATCGGCCCTCAAATTGCAGATAGATGAGGCGCTCAAGGAGGGCAGGAAGCCGCAGGAGAAACTGTTGGTATTGGCGGAGCGACTTAGCAAGAATGACGAGAAGTTGGCAGAGCTTCTTCAGGAACGGGAGGAGGAGAGGGCAAGGTCTGAGAGTATCAAAGAGAGATTGAACTTCTTGGAAGGCTGGGCGGAACGAGGCACGCAGCAGATGGTGGATTTGCAGGCCTTCGGCGAACGATTGAGAGAGGAACAGGCGCACTTAGTGGAGCAGCTACGGGGCGTTGATGACCGGCGAACGAAGCAGATAGCCGGATGGGCCAAGGAGATGAAAGGCTGGCGGCAGGAGGCGGGACCCCGAAGAGATCAGATGGCCCTCATGGACAAGCAGTACAGAAGTGCCCAAAAAATGCTGGCTTCTCTGGCTGAGGTCAAGATGCATTTGGAGCAGGATCGGGAGACGCTAGAGCACCTACAACACACCGGAGAGGAGCGCCAGAGGGAGCAGTTTGAGGAGTGGCGAAAAGAGAACGAGCTCCTGTGGTTGCGAAACGACGAAAGGTGGCAACAACTGAGCTTGGAGAACGCAAGACGTGACGCTCGCATGACAAAATTGTGGGAATCTCAATCTGAGTATCTTAGACGTCAGGTTAGGGAACTGGCGAAGTGGATTAAGGAGTTCGAAAAACGACTTGTCAGTTCTAAGAAGTAGGGGCCATGGAGCAGCGGATCCGGACTGTTGGCACAGCGGGGCATGTTGACCACGGCAAATCCACTCTGGTCAAAGCACTTACCGGCATAGATCCCGACCGGCTCAAAGAGGAGAAGGAAAGGGAAATGACCATTGATCTGGGCTTTGCCTGGTTCACTTTGCCTGGCGGTGCTGTGGTGAGTATCGTTGACGTGCCGGGCCACGAGAACTTCATCAAGAATATGTTGGCTGGCATAGGCGGCATTGACGCCGCCCTCTTCGTGGTGGCGGCCGATGAAGGGATAATGCCCCAGACTCGCGAGCATCTAGATATCCTCGATCTGTTGCGACTAGAATACGGACTGGTAGCCATTACGAAGGTGGATCTGGTCGAAGATGAGGAGTGGTTGGAGTTAGTCACTGACGATGTTGCCGAACTATTGAGCGATACCACCTTGGCTGAAGCTGAGATCGTCCCCGTATCGGCTCAGACGGGTCAAGGCCTCACTACTTTGGTGAATGGGCTCGATGAATTGTTGAAAAGGGTGCCTGCCAAGCGAGATGTGGGAAAGCCCCGTCTTCCTATTGATCGCGTCTTTGTAATTGCGGGTTTTGGTACCATAGTGACAGGCACGCTGATTGGTGGCAGCCTCCAAGTTGGTCAGGAGGTGGAGATATTGCCTTCTGGCCTCAAGTCCCGCATCCGGGGTTTGCAGACTCACAAGCGGAAGATAGAGGTGGCTGAGCCTGGTGGTCGTGTAGCGCTGAACCTCGTGGGGATGAGTAGCGACCAGCTGCGCCGAGGCGATATACTGACTGTGCCAGCATGGCTGAAGGCCAGCAGCTTGATAGATACTCGTCTCCGTTTGCTCAAGAGCGCACCCAAGCCCCTCAAGCACAATAGGGAGGTTGAATTCTACAGCGGCTCAGCGGAGATCCTGGCTCGCACGCGGTTACTAAGTGGCGAGTCTATAGACCCTGGTCACGAGGGTTGGGTACAGTTGCGCCTGACCCAACCTACAGCTCTAGTAAGAGGTGATCGATTCATCATCCGGCAGCCTTCACCCAGCCTGACGATAGGTGGAGGAGTGGTGGTGGACCCCAATCCTCAGCGACGTTACCGGCGTTTTCGACCAGCGGTCATACAACGTCTGGAAGCACTTTCTCGCGGCACTCCGGAGGAGATACTGCTACACAGTTTGGAAGGAGTGCGTCCTCGACCGGCGCGAGAGATTGTCAAAGACAGCGGCCTGCTGGAAGATGCGGCCAAGGAGGCTTTGCAGGAGCTCCTTGCCCAATCGCAGGTGTTGACCCTCGGCGGAGTTGACATAACTGCGGAGCAGGCTCTGGCTGGGAACCGATACCTGATGTCCAGTTCGGGCTGGGGGGATCTAGAGGAACGCATTCGTGTCTTCCTGAGCGACTATCATGGCCGCTATCCCCTACGGAGCGGGATGCCCCGCGAGGAGCTGAAGAGCAGACTGAATCTACCGACTCGCGTTTTTAATGCAGTTGTCGGCCATGCCCTGGCCCAAGGGGCTATCTCCGAGGAGGGGGGCGCCTTGAAGCTCCCTATCCACCAGGTCAGGTTCAGCCCTGAGCAGCAGCGGCGGATAGATGAGCTACTGGCGCGGTTCGCCCGTAGTCCGTACTCTACCCCGTCGATGGCTGACTGCGAGGCCGCAATCGGGTCGGAATTACTGAATTTCCTGTTGGAGCAAGGGCGTCTAATGCGGGTGAGTGACAGCGTCCTTTTCCTGGCCGATACCTATGAGGAGATGGTGACACGGATAGTGAATCATATGCAGGCTGAGGGTAGCATCACCGTTGCTCAGGTGCGGGATATGTTCCAAGCGAGCCGCAAGTATGCTCTGGCTCTGATGGAGCATCTCGACGAACGGCGGATCACCAAACGAGTAGGGGATGAGAGGATGCTGCGGTAAGGGGTGGATGATGCCTTTGAAGCTCAGCTCGCTTGACAACTCCATAGAACGGATGATCGAGCTGGTCGGGGCGGAAGATCATAGCCGGTGGGTGGACCAAGCCCGACAACTCTTGCATGATGTTGATCCAGAACAATTGAGGATCAAGTTGCAGGATCGCCAGATACGCGTACCGTGGTTGGTGGCTATCCCTGTTAACACCATGGATTGCGTCTTTGCTACAGCAGATCGCCCCAGAAACTTCAGCGTAGTGGCTGCCGATGGCTCTTCCATACCTCCAGACAGGCACAGTCCGGCCCAGTATTATGTCATCAATACCGGACACGCTATCCTCACTTATGGCGATAACACTCATGCGGAACTCGATTCGTCGGCGCAACTATATTTCCAAGAAGAGGACTTGTTTCTTGACCCCCTTACAGGCGCCTTTCCCATCGAAGGGACGCGTTTGAGCGTGAAGATGGGCGTGGCGGAGTTGGCAGGGTTGTGGGAGGCCAGCGAAGAGGTCGCGATGCCTGTGGTCGCTCTCCGGGATGGCTCCTTGATCCTGTGGGCATTGCAGAATGAGGATATCCAGGTGCAGAGGCATTTTCTTGGGGAGTTTCTGGGATATCTGGAGAAGTTTCGGGCCGCCGGCATCCCGGTGGCCAGCTACATCAGCTATCCTGGTGCTCGCGATGTGGTCAATTCTCTACGGGTATGGCTGTGCCAGGACCAACCCATAGAGTGTCTCAAATGCTCTTCCCCTGAGCTAATGGGCTTCTGTCGAGCTCTGGTGGGGATTCTGGATCGACACCTTTTCGGTTTGTTGCGAGCTGGTGAGCGCTCTGACATATTCGAAAGCTCGTCGGCTATCTTGGATCAATATGGGATTCATCGCATTCAGTTCTTATACCTAGATGTGGGAGGCGAGGTGGTGCGTATAGAGGCTCCGCAGTGGGTGATGCGCAACCCTGAGATGCTGGATTTGGTGCAGGCCCTGGTGTACGACCAGTGTCGTCGGGGCGGGGTTTATCCCCCTTATCCTCCGGCCTTGCAGGAGGCTCACGAGCAAGCTGTTATCTCCACTGCTGACAGGCGGCTGGTGGAGAGATTGGTCGAGGGGGCTCTAGCTCGAAAGGGCATAGTCTATACAAGATCGGCCAAAGATCGTAGTAAGAGGAGGCGGGCCGTATGAGGATAGGGGAGATCATCGAAAGTGCAACCATGCGCTTTGTGGCCGAGAGTTTTGAACTGAATCGACCGCCGCCCCTTGGTAGCATAGTCAGGGTTCGCATCGGGGAGGACCGGGATGTCTACGGGGTGGTCTGCTACGGTGAGACAGGGGCGCTTGATCCTGGACGGCGGGCGGTGCGCCGAAGCAGCGAAGAGGTATATGATGAGCAGATATACCGGGAGAGTCCCCAGTTAGAGCACACCTTGCGCACCGAGTTTGAGAGTCTCTCGGTCGGTATGGTCGAGGGAGGCGTGGTCAGGCAAGGTTTGCCTGCTCAGCCTCCTCACCTTCATTTCTCTGTCCATAGTTGCGGCTTTGAGGAGACGATGCTGTTCACTGAGAACCTATACTATTTCCGTCTGCTGCTGGGAGCTTCTGGTCCTGTGCCGGCCGAGCAAGTCCTGGCGGCCAATGTGCGACAAGTTTATGGGGAGAGAGGGGGGGACGAAGAATGGCTGAGAAGGGCGGCGCGAGAGGTAGCGGGTCTTCTAAAACAGGATTATGACCGTCTGATGACGGTGCTGTACGCCATCGAGCCCACCGGCTAGTATGTGACAGTAGGAGTACTAACGAATGGAGCGTAGACGACTGGGCGTGGTTACTGATGGGACTTTCAACACCGGGCTGACGGTGCGGCTGGATGGGGATTGTCCGACGGAGGATCTGCATATTGGCGATTTCGTCATAATCGAGGGCAAATCCAACCGGTATTTCAGCATGATCTCCGACATGCAACTTCGGGTCACCGACCCCAGACTTCTGGCCTCGCCGCCAGATAGCGCTTCCCCCTTTGTCGCCCAGGCCCTGGCTGGCACCAGTACGTATGCTACTTTAGAGGTCAAGCCCATGCTTATGCTGGATCTCACCGCTGACCTGGATGAGGCTAGGGGACCACAACCTGTTCGTACAATCCCCATGCACTTTGCGGCCTTATACGAGGCCAGCGCGATGGATTTCGCCACCGTCTTTGGCAAGGAGGGCGGTGTCAACTTCGCCATGGGCACTCCCTTGGCAATGGACATCCCTATCTGCCTGCGCCTGGATAGGTTCGTAGAGCGATCCAACGGCATCTTCGGGCAGTCGGGCACCGGCAAAAGCTTCCTGGCTCGTTTGCTTCTATGCGGTATCATCAAATCAGGCGCCGCAGCCAATCTGATCTTCGACATGCACAGCGAGTACGCCTTTGACAAGCAGACCGAGGATGGCCATTGGGTTAGAGGCCTGCGTGAGTTATTGGGCTCTCAAATCCTGGTCTATTCTCTCGATGCCGAGGCTGCGGCCCGGCGCAACGTGGATGTGACGTTGACTATTGGCCTGAACCAGATAGAGGCCGAGGATATCATGCTCCTGGCGGACGAATTGGACCTGACAGCCACCACAGCCGCCACGGGTGGCTTGTTGGTCGATCAGTATGGAGGGGACTGGCTGGGACGGCTTCTGGATATGTCATCGGATGACCTAGGCCATTTTTGCCAATCGTCGGGGGCACACCCTGAAGCTACCAAAGCACTGCAGCGCAAACTGAGGGACGTCCAACGCCGGGACTACATTAAAGAGGAGGCCGCCTTCTCTCTCATAGATGAGATGGTGACCGCTTTAGGAAAGGGCCGCAACATAATCCTGGAGTTCGGTCGCCATAGTACCCCCTTGGACTATATGCTGGTAGCCAATATCGTCACCCGGCGTATCCGTAGGTTGTACCAGCAGAAGGTGGAACGTTTTGAGGAGACGAAAGCCGAAGCTGACAGGCCGCTTCAACTGATGATCACCTTGGAAGAGGCGCATAAGTTCCTGAACCCCGCTGTGGCCAGACAAACCATCTTCGGCACCATTGCCCGCGAGATGCGCAAATATAACGTCACGCTGATGGTGATTGATCAACGGCCTAGCAGCATAGATCCTGAGGTCATGTCCCAATTGGGTACTCGGATCACAGGATTGTTGACCGAGCAACGGGATATAGATGCTGTTCTGACAGGAGTGAGCGGTCGCAGCTTCTTGCGCGGGGCGTTGGCCAGCTTGGATACCCGCCAGCAGGTGCTGCTAATAGGACACGCTGTTCCTATGCCCGTCGTGGTTCAGACCCGCCTCTATGACGAGGAGTTCTACTGGCAAGTAAAGGGAGGGGGACGGAAGAAGGGGCAGCCAGAAGTCAGCATAGATGACGTTTGGGGAGGGTGACAAGAGACAGGAAGAGTCCTTCGCAGGCCTAAGAAGCGGAGAGCCTTCTCTGGATCCAGGACTTCACGGGGCCTTGATACCGCTTCACTATCATCACCGTCTTGGAGCATTCCCGAGCCACCCGTTCAGGCGCGGCACCGAAGAGTAGCTGCTCAAAGAATCCTTGCTGTGTGGCCCCCATCACCACGAAGTTATGTTTCTCTGCCTGCTGCAATATTCCCTCCACGATGCTGGGAGCGGAAACAACTTGTGGCTCGATGGGATAGTCGTGAGGTGCTATGGCTCGAGCCAAGATCCTTTGGCCCAGTTCCTTCAACCGAGGGTTGCCCGCTTGGGCTATGTAAAGCGCAGTTATGTGGGGCTTGATTCCCTTCTCCCTCTCGTACTCGCGCGCCTGCGAAATGGCCAACTCCAGAGCCAGGGAAGCGTTGGGCCCGCCGGCTGTTGGGACCAAGATCCTACGCAACTCCTCTCGCTCCCTGAAACGTATCATTGCGAGATCGCAGGGAGGAGCTTTGCTAACTGCATCAATTACGGGGCCAAAGGCTTTGCCTTCCGCGTTGGTGTTACCCAGCCAACTTAGCAACATCAGATTGGAGTCTCGTTCTCGGGCCGCGTCAATTATGGCCTGGCTGACGTCTCGTCCAAAACGAATCATGGTGTTCACTGGTATGTCCAATGTCTTGGCTTCCGCAATGACGCTTTCCAGGATGGGCTTGCCTTGCTTGAGGAAGAAACGGCCATCGGTGATGCCCAGTTGTCGTGGCACACGCACCACATGCAGGGCAAATATCTCGCCGTCCCTATCCCTGGCGATAGCGGCAGCAAGGATGCCCAGTAGTCGAGCTTGACGTTCATCCGCCACTGGGATCAGCACTGAGTACCTCCGGGTCGACACAATCTCCTGGTGGATGATCTTGAAGGGGTCTTTCATTGGTTCCGTGCGGGAGGCATAGGCCAGATAGAATATCAACCCCGACACGATCCAGAGTCCGCCAACATACCAGGCCTCAGGGCTTAGGCGAAAGAGATACACGATGAGCAACAGCTGAGAAAGGATGCCCAAGATGGGTACCAGCGGCATGAGAGGAATTTTGAAGCCTCTATCCAAATCTGGTCGCAGGCGGCGCATACGGATAGCGGTTACGTTAACCATCATGAACAGAAGCAGAAACATAATATCCGCCGCGCTGGCTACCGACTTGACGGGTAGAGCTACGGCTATGAAAGCTATCAGAGAGCCAGAGAAAAGTAAGGCCCAGTGAGGTGTGCGCCGTTTGGCGTGTATCTGACCGAACAGTGGTGGCAGGTTGCGATCACGACCCATGGCGAAGGAGACACGAGAAGAGGCATAGATGGTAGCATTCAGTGCCGACATGGTGGACATCAGTCCCCCCACGATCAATACGAAGGCCCCCAGAGGCATCAACTGGCGGGCTGCTTCAATAATAGCTGTCTCCTGAAATTGGGCTAGGAAGTCCCAAGTGGTGATCGTGGGGCTCGGTGGTTGAATAGCTCCTAAAGCTACGAAAGCCACTCCGAGATAAATGACAACCACAACGCCTATCGCCGTGAACGTTGCTCGTGGCAGATTGCGCTTGGGTTCGCATATCTCCTCGCCACATTGAGCGATAATCTCGTATCCCTGGAAGGCTATCGTAGTCAAACCGGCTGCCATCACCACTCCACCAAGGCCTGCCGGGAAGAAAGGCTGGAACTTGGATGTCCAGTCCCCTTGCTGAAACATGCTCCAAAGCCCGAAGCCAATAAAAAGGCCGAGAATACCTATTTTGGTCAAGGTCAGTATGTTGCCGACTTTGCCCGTCTCTGAGGCGCCTTGCAGGTTGATATAGGTGAAGAGAGCGACTATGGCTACAGCCAGCGTTATGGCCAAGGCGTCCGTCCCGACAAAGGCCGGGTAAAGCCCGATTCGGTTGAGCAGATCTGCAGTGTAGTGGCCGAAACCCAAAGCGTATAGGCTGCACGCCACGGAGTGGCCAAACCAGGTTATCCAGCCGCTTAGGAAGCCAAAAAGGGGAGAAAGGGATTTTTTAACCCAGAGATAGCCTCCGCCAGCGTTTGGGAAAACCGATCCTAGTTCGGCGTAGGAAGCGGCGGTGAAGCTGGTCATGAGTGCGTTCAGGAGAAAGGCGAGGAGCAGAGCTGGGCCTGCCACGCCGGCAGCGATGCCTGTCAAAACGAAAATACCGGCCCCGATCATGGCCCCGACCCCGATCATCGTGGCGTCGAAACCGCCTAAGGTCCGAGCCAGCGCTACCGATTCTCGCTTGTTGTTCTCGTTACCATTGGCCATGGGGTCGTTATTCCAGGTACTTGCCGACGAGCAAGTCGAGTTCCCGCTTTATGCGGCCGGGTATGCGATCCCTGGCAGTCTGGATGGCTACAGAGAGCGCGGTGGCGCATTCACAGTCACGCTCAGGGTCGATAAGGGGTATGGCTTCTTTGAGGATGCTTTTTGCTGTCTCTATGTTTCTGAGGAGGTTCTGAACCACCATCTGCGCGGTGACTGGCGCTTCCGTCTCGTGCCACACATCATAGTCGGTGGACATGGCGATGGTGGCATAGCAAATCTCGGCCTCGCGGGCTAACACTGCCTCGGGCATGGCTGTCATGCCAATGATGTCTACATCCCACAGCCGGTGCATCTTCGATTCCGCCTTGGAGGAGAAGCGGGGCCCTTCCATGCAGACGTAAGTGCCTCCCTTGTGTACCTTGGCGCGGACTTTCCTAGCAGCCTCATAGAGCACGTTGCTCAATTCTGGACAGAAAGGTTCCGCAAAGGAGACATGGACGACCAGGCCATGGCCGAAGAAGGTACTATCGCGTCCTTTGGTGCGATCTATGATCTGATCAGGGATCACGATATCCAAGGGGGCTATCTCTTCCTTCATGCTACCACAAGCGCTGACCGAGATAATCCGCTCCACACCCAGCGACTTAAGGGCATAAACATTAGCCCGTGCGTTCACTTCACTGGGGAGGATGCGATGTCCTCGCCCGTGACGAGGCAGAAACGCCACCCGTTCTTGCTGCAGGGTTCCTACTACTATGCTGTCGCTGGGTTCACCAAAGGGTGTCGAAACATCTATCTCCTCAATATCTGTCAGGCCCTCAATCTCATACAGCCCACTACCACCTATGATGCCAATCCTGGCCTGTGTCATGTTGGGTTTCCTCCTTGCTCGCTATATGGGGATATAGTCCTTCTTGCTTGTCGGGGCTACCTAACGTAGCAAGTCTAGCATAACGCTCATAGATTGTCAAACACTAGAGAACAGGGGCTTGCGCAGCAATTAGGTGCAAGCCCCAAGATAGAGGGGTATGAAAGGTACGAGGGGATAACCCCTCGTGCTCCCCAGGCTTTTGCTGTGCAACGCCGAACATGGGCTTGCGCAGCAATTAGGTGCGAGTCCCAAGATACAGGGGTATGAAAGGTACGAGGGGACACCCCTCGACACGCTCAGGGCAGGTCCCTCGAACTCCCGGGCTTTTGTAGCGCAACGCCACATCAGCGCCCAATTGCCTGTCTACTGGGGATATGCTAGAATTTGATATCCGTAGGATAGGGAGGTGATTGACAATGACGAGCATCAAGATCATAGCCATCGTCTTGTTGGTGATCGGGATAGCGATTCTACTGGTGTCAGCACTAGCGGACATCGCGGGACTGGGTAGCGACCCCAATGTTTTCGGCTACAGGCAGATGGTTGGTAGCGTAGTGGGGGCGATAGTGGCCATTGTTGGCGCAGTACTCTACTGGCGCGCTGGCAGGCAGGCCTGATGGTGCCAGCCAGGCTGCCTTTTTCTCCAGAGGATGCTCCATACGAGGGCGGTTGATGATCTATCTGGATGACATCCTCAAGTCCACCATGGGCAGCGTCCGCGGACAGGTCTTCGCGCAGGAGTTCAGCGACTTCTGTTACGATTCTCGGATCTTGAAGCCGGGCGAGCTTTTCTTGGCGGTGAAGACCGAGAAGGCTGACGGACACGACTATATTGAAGAGGTCTGTCAGGATGGGGCTGCCGGTGTGCTTTGTCAGAGGGAAGTGGACCTTTCCCGCTATGGGGTTACTTGCATTCAGGTTACGGACACCCAACGGGCCCTCACTCAGTGGGCGCGCTATATCTTAGCCAAGTATGGTACTGAGGTTATTGGGGTCACCGGCAGCACTGGCAAGACAAGCACCAAGGAGGCCATCGCCGCGGTTCTGGGAAAGGGCTTTCTAGTCTTCAAGAACTTTGGCAACTACAACGGCCGATACGGCCTTCCTATTGCCTTAGGTAGGTTATTACCCGAGCACGGGAAGGCTGTGCTGGAGATGGCTTGTGACAGCTTTAGGGAGATAGAGGATCTTTGTCGCATGACCTCGCCCCGTGTCGGTGTCGTCACCGCGGTGAATCATACTCACTTGGAGTATCTTGGGTCTCTGGACAACATCGCTCAGGAGAAGGGCAAGCTGGTCGAATCTCTGCCAGAAGATGGGTACGCGATCCTAAACTACGATGATCCGCGCGTACGGACTATGAGCGATAGGACCAAGGCACAGATCATCACTTATGGCACCGACCCGGGAGCTGATATTTGTGCCTTTGCGATTGAATTCGCAGGGAGGGGCATCCGCTTTCGGCTTCGCCACCAGGGAGAGGAATATCAGGCCAAGATTTCTCTTCTGGGGAGGCATAGTGTGTCTACAGCTTTGGCGGCGGCGGCTGTAGGCATCGCCTACGGTTTGAGCTGGGACACTATCTTGGAGGCCTTGAGCGGTCTCCAACCCCTCAAGGGCCGCTTGAACCCCCTCTCAGGCATCAATGGCAGTCTCCTCCTCGACGACACTTACAGTGCCAGCCCTGCTTCCACTTTGGCTGCCTTGAACGTACTGGAGGAGTTGGGAGGTAATAAGAAGGTCGCCATCCTGGGGGATATGTTGCAGTTAGGTGCCTATGAAGAAGAGGGGCATCGTCAGGTAGGTCGCCGAGCGGCCCAAGTAGTGGATTTCCTGGTGACCAAGGGTGATAGGGCACGGCTCATAGCCAGCGAGGCGCAGAAAGAAGGGCTGGAGCGCGATCGGATTCTGATTAATTACAGTACGGAGGATGCGGTCCGCAGCATCGCCAACATGATAGATTCCGGAGACGTGGTGTTGATTAAGGGAGCCCTGGAAACTCGCATGGAGGATGTGGTGGAGCAACTTCTCGCCGATCCATCCACCGCGGAGTCAGTTCTCGTTCGTCAGAGCCCTGCTTGGAAACAGATTTTTGTAATCCGACCTGACAGGCCCACTTGGGTCGAGATAGATCTGGGCGCGATAGCCAATAACATGCGGCGATTGAAGAGGATGGTGGGCGAGCAGGTAGGTATCATCGCCACTCTCAAGGCTGATGCCTATGGCCATGGAGCGATCAAGGTGTCCCGCACCGTTCTGAGTAACGGCGCGCAAATGCTGGGTGTGGCCTGTCTGAACGAGGCGGTGGCTTTACGCAGAGCGGATATCACTGCCCCTATCCTGGTTCTAGGCTATACCCCTGCCTGGCAGGCTCGAGAAGCTGTGCTGAACAAGGTGAGCACCACGATATTCTCCATTGATGTGGCCAGGGCCCTATCAAAAGCTGCTGTGGATCTGAATTCTCAGGTCCGGGTGCAGGTGAAAGTGGACACTGGCATGGGGCGACTTGGCCTCCTGCCCCATCAGGTTTTGGAGTTCATTCAGGAGGTCAAGGATTTACCTGGCATTATTATTGAGGGCATCTTCACGCATCTGGCCATCGCCGATATGCCCGACGCTCGCGGTGTAGCAGGTTGGGGGACGGAATATACTTTGAGCCAGTTGAGGTCTTTCCGGGGCGTGTTACGGGAACTGGAAGATGGTGGTGTCCACATCCCTTATGTCCATGCCGCCAACAGCGCGGCCATGTTTTCCTATCCTGAATCTTGTTTCAATATGGTGCGGCCGGGCATCGCCATTTATGGTCTGGCTCCCTCTTCTCAAGTTCCCTGTCCTGAAGGCTTTGAACCCGCCTTATCCTTCAAGACCCAGGTAGCTCAGGTGAAGGAGTTACCCTCAGGGAGCTATATCAGCTATGGTTGTACCTATCGCACCGTGGACCCGACCCGTGTCGCTGTAATACCGGTCGGCTATGCCGATGGTTTCCGACGTGGACCGCGTAATTGGGAAGAAGTCTTGGTTAGAGGGCGGAGAGCTCCTTTGGTGGGGCGGGTGTGTATGGATCAGACCATGATTGATGTCACTGGTGTGCCCGGCGTTAGACAGGGCGATGAGGTCGTGCTCATTGGTCAACAGGGAGATGACAGAATTACGGTGGAGGAAGTGGCTGAGAGGCTTGGCACCGTAAACTACGAGGTGGTCTCCGAGATACTGGCTCGCGTTCCCCGGGTAACCTGAGGTGGAAGATTTCGTGAATGGGTGATAAAAATCGGGCTGGAACTTGACAGTCTTCTCGACTCGGTGTATACTTAGATCACGTGGCTTGGGCGCCCTCGAATGATCCATCTTTCTTCACGGCTAGCCTCTCGAGGGCGCATCTGTCCTATGCGGCTTACACAGTTTGTCGATATGACTTCGTCTATCACAGTGGTTTACAGTTCATAGACTTCTTTGTCCCCTGTTTTCGCCAGGCGTTGGTACGGGGAAGGGCGCAGGGCTGTGGCGAAAAGGAAAGCTTCGTCGGCGAAAGGTAGGAAGTCGTCTAGGCTAGTGCAGGCTGGAGATCTCAGCCTGGACTTGGATGCGCGCTGTGTTATCAAGAATGGCCTTGCGACACATTTGACTTTCAAGGAGTGTGCTCTTCTGGAGATATTCATGAACAATGGTGGCGAGGTGGTCAGCCGCAGGCGGCTGATGAAGGACGTGTGGGACACCGACTATTTGGGGGACACCAGAACGCTAGATGTGCATATCCGCTGGCTTCGCGAAAAAATCGAAGACCATCCCAGCGAGCCCACACTCCTGCGAACCGTGCGAGGGGTTGGCTATCGATTCGAGGTGAAAAAGAGGAGCCGGAAGAAGCCCAAGCGATAGGTATGTAGCCCTCAAAGGACGGTAGACTATCGCGAGCGCCCGATGAGCCGGGCGCTTTTTGGTTTCGAAAGAGCCTAGGGATTCCCCTGCCAAGTAGCTGCATTGCTCATCGAAGCAGGTCTTGCGCAATAATATGGCGCTGGATCTGGTTGGTGCCCATATAGATTTGGAACGCTTTGGCATCGCGCATGTATTTCTCCACCGGATATTCTTTGATGTAGCCGTAGCCTCCAAAGATCTGCAAGGCATCTGTGGTGACCTCCATGGAGATATCCGAGGCGTAGCACTTGCCGATGGCTGATTGGTAAGTGTGACGCAGTCCTTGATCAACTAACCAGGCGGCTTGCCACGTTAGAAGGCGTGCCCCTTCTAACTTGATCGCCATGTCGGCAAACATGAATCGAATCCCTTGGAAAGAGGCTATGGGTTGGCCGAACTGCACCCTCTCCTGAGCGTATTCTACCGCAGCTTCCAGAGCGGCGCGGGCTACTCCCACGGAGGCTGCAGCTATCCAGGGTTTATTACGGTTAAGGCTTTCTAGAAAAATGTCTAAGCCTTGACCTTCTTCGCCCAGCCGATTCTCGACGGGGACAAGCACATCGTCAAAGATCACCTCGCTCGTATTGATGGCCCGTTGGCCCATCTTATCTTCCTGCTTACCTACCGAGACGCCGGGAAGATCGGCAGGCACGACAAAGGCTGAAATGCCTCTGGTGCCTTTTTCCAAGTCGGTGGAGGCAAAAACGGAGTAGAGTTGCGCTACACCCCCATTGTCAATAAGCGTCTTGGTGCCATTAATGACGTAGTGGTTACCTTCACGCCTGGCTGTAGTTCTTATCGCCCCGACGTCGGAGCCAGCTTGAGGTTCCGTCATACAGAAGGCCGCCAAGTGGGGCCCGGAACATAGCGGCTCTACATACTCCTCCATCTGCTCGGCGGTGGCGGCGAGGAGGACAGGGCTGAGAGCGAGCGTATTGGCGATTATGGCGGTACCTATGCCAGCGCAGGCGGCCGCCAACTCTTCTGTGACCAGGCAGGTCTCCATCATGCCCAGCCCAGCTCCGCCATACCTTTCGGGGATAGTCATATTCATCAAGCCCAAGCTATGGGCCTTCTCGATGATGGCGATGGGATGCTTGGCCTCGCGATCGTGCTCTGCCGCCACGGGGGCAATCTCGTTTTGAGCGAACTGCCCCGCCAATTCTCTCAACGCTCTCTGTTCCTCACTGAGTGAGAAATCGATCATCGTTTGGTGTTCTCCCTATCTCATTTCTCGAGATGACTACCGATTGGGTCTTGGATATTATAGGAATAAGAGGCCAGCTTGTCAAGGCGTTTCGCAGCAAAAGCCCGGGGAGCACGAGGGGCCTGCCCTGAGCAAAGCTTGTCCTGCCTGTCCTGAGCGTAGTCGAAGGATCGGAGGGTGTCCCCTCGCCCTTCACCCTCCTTACATATTGGGGCTTGGTCCCAATCGCTGGGCAAGCCGTCAATGACGGTCATTGACTAACTCGGGTCTTTGTCTTATAATAAACTTGTAGAATAGTGAGAGGGGGAGATTGAAATGAGTATGGAGTCTATCCGAGAGGCTAAGAAGAGATATGAGGCTCTTCTGCTGGCCAAGAAGAATGTGGTAGCCGTAGGGATTGGCTATAAGGAGGTGGGGGGACGCAGAACCGACGAGCTTTGTATTGTTGTCTCCGTTGTGGAGAAGGTGCCTGAGGCGCAACTCTTAGAGGAAGATATCGTACCGAAGGAGGTAGAGGGGGTAGGAACTGACGTTCAAGAGAGCGGGATGATCCGAGCCTTACAGGCCCGCACCGACAAATGGAGACCTGCGCCAGGGGGCGTGTCTTGTGGTCACAAGGACATCACCGCCGGAACATTGGGTTGTCTCGTTGGCAAGGGGGGACAGATTCTTATCTTGAGCAATAACCATGTACTGGCCAACAGCAACGAAGCGCAGAAGGGTGACCCAATCTTTCAGCCTGGGCCCTATGATGGAGGGACGTCAGCAGATCAAATAGCGACGCTGGAGGATTTTGTACCCATCAATTTCGGTTCCGAGCCGCCCGTCTGTCCTTGGGCCACAGGGGCAGAAAGGTTTCTGAATGCCATAGCGGGTATGGGCGGCTCGCAGCATAGAGTGATGGCGTATCAACGGGTCGCTGTCGCCAATTTGGTGGATGCCGCAATAGCCATACCTCTTTCTGACGATCTGGTGGAGCGGAGAATCCTGGAGATAGGGGAACCTCGTGGTGCTGGAGAGGCGAGCCTGGGAACCAGGGTCAAGAAGAGCGGACGCACCACCGAGCTCACTCAAGGTGAGATCATACAGGTGGATGTAATGGTACGGGTGAGCTATGGTCCTAACCGCGTAGCCACCTTCACTGATCAACTGATGGCTGGAGCGATGAGTGCTGGAGGGGACTCGGGATCGGCAGTGTTGGACGATGATGACCTGGTAGTTGGTTTACTCTTTGCCGGGTCTGAGGCGACTACTGTGATAAACAGGATTCAGGACGTTACGGAGGCGCTGGGAGTGGAAATTGTGACATAGAGCAGGGGTTTGCTATACATGAGTTAAGAACCCCGACTGCCACATTGAAGGCTACATCCAGCTGTCAGGGGAAAACTTGATAGTTTCTGACAGTTAGAATGTGTTATACTAGTTAAAAAGGGAATCCACGACGTTAAGTTGTGGTTCTTTTTTGTGTATAGGGAATGTGATTACAGGATTCGCATACGAGGAGGCCCGTATCGATTCGCGAATTCCAGAGTTCTATAAACTAGACACGTTAGAGCGTCTCAGACAAATTCAAGGCGAGGTCGGCTTGACCGACGAAGAGGTTGCTATTCTCTGGGGATCGAAAGGTTTGGATGTGTCTCAGGCCGATAGGATGAGCGAGAATGTGATCGGCACTTTCTCTCTGCCCCTGGCGATTGCGGTCAATTTCCTGATCAACGGTCGAGACTACCTGGTTCCGATGGCTATTGAGGAGCCGTCGGTAGTGGCTGCTGCTAGTCACGCGGCCAAGTTAGTGCGTCAGGGGGGAGGTTTCGTTGCTGAATCGTCCAGTTCCCTCATGATCGGCCAGATTCAGATATTGGGATTGGATGACGTTCAGGATGCTCGCCGTCGCTTGTTGGCTGAGCGCGAAAGACTGTTGACTGTGGCTGATCAGCAAGATCCAATCATTGTAGGGTTGGGTGGAGGAGCCAGGGATCTGGAAGTGCGGATCATCCCTGAGTCGCTGGCAGGTCCGATGCT
Source organism: Anaerolineae bacterium (assembly GCA_041559215.1). Classification (GTDB taxonomy): domain Bacteria; phylum Chloroflexota; class Anaerolineae; order UBA7937; family B3-Chlor; genus JBFFDV01. Next base: position 18,451 of record JBFFDV010000003.1, read on the forward strand.
GGTACTCCACCTGATTTACGATTGCCGGGATGCGATGGGAGCTAACGCGATCAACACAGCTGTAGAGGCTCTGGCGCCCTTGGTGGAAGAGATAACAGGAGGGCAGGTACGTCTACGTATCCTGTCCAATCTGGCAGACAAGCGCCTGGCCCGGGCCCGGGCTGTGGTGCCGATGGAAGCGCTGGCCATGGACGGCCTTGAAGGTCATGAAGTGGCGCAGCGTATCGTCGAGGCCTACGCCTTGGCAGCCGTTGACCCCTATCGCGCCGCTACCCATAATAAGGGGATTATGAACGGCATAGATGCGGTGCTTATCGCCACCGGTAATGACTGGCGGGCTGTGGAGGCTGGCGCTCATGCGTATGCTGCCCGCTCCGGTCACTATGGCTCCTTGAGCACTTGGGAGACCGATGCTGCTGGCAATTTGGTGGGTACTTTGGAGGCACCCATGGCTGTGGGCCTCGTCGGCGGGGCAACGAAGGCTCATCCTACGGCTCGGGTAGCTCTGAAAGTTCTCGGGGTGGAGACGGCTCAAGAGTTGGCTGAGGTGATAGTTGCCGCTGGCCTTGCTCAAAACCTTGCGGCCTTGCGTGCCCTAGCTACTGAAGGCATTCAACGGGGTCACATGGAGCTTCATGCGCGCAATGTGGCCATTGGCGCTGGAGCTAGTGGCGATCTCATAGACAAGGTCGCCACTCGAATGGTAGAGGACCGGGTCATTCGATTGGATAAAGCTGAAGAGATCTTAAAGGAGATGATAGCTTATGATGAAACCGACTAGAGAAGTGGGTATCGTTGGCTATGGAGCATATATCCCTTGTTACAGGATCAACGCTGCCGAAATATCTCGCGTGTGGAAGATGGGTGAGGATACCCTTCATCTGGAGGAGAAGTCGGTGCCTGGTCTGGATGAGGATACGACCACCATAGCCATTGAGGCGGCCAGGAACGCCTTGCGTAAGGCAAACATCGATCCCCAGAAGCTGGGAGCGATTTGGGTAGGTAGTGAATCAAAACCTTATGCTGTGAAGCCCACTGCCACCATTGTGGCCGAAGCCGTGGGAGCCACGCCTCACATAAATGCTGCCGATTGGGAGTTTGCCTGTAAGGCTGCTACGGAGGCCATGCAGGCAGCTTTCGGGTTTGTCGCTTCAGGCATGGCCGAATATGCTATGGCCATTGGTGCAGACACGGCACAGGGGAGGCCAAGCGACCAACTGGAATACACTGCTGGGGCTGGAGGAGCTGCCTTCATAGTCGGCGCTAAGGAAGAGAGTATGGCCTGTCTGGAGGGATCTTATTCCTATGTCTCTGATACTCCAGATTTCTTCCGCAGGCCTCATCAACAGTATCCTACCCATGGTAACCGCTTCACAGGCGAGCCAGGCTACTTCACCCATACCTTCATAGCCGTTCAGCACCTGATGGATGATTTGGGCCGTACTCCTCAAGACTATGATAAGGTTGTCTTTCACCAGCCCAACAGTAAGTTCCCTGTCCGATTGGCGAAGCGTTTGGGTTTCGTGCCGGAACAGTATGAGGATGGCCTTCTAGTGCCGGTCATCGGCAACACGTATGCTGCTTCTTCGCCCTTGGGATTGGCCGCTGTCCTTGATGTGACTGACCCGGGGGAAAGGATCTTGCTAGCATCCTTTGGCTCTGGTGCTGGAAGCGATGTTTTCTCCTTCGTTACCACGGAACTTGTCACCCGCGGGAGAAACCCTCTGCCTACGGTCAGAGACTACATAAGCCGCAGGCAGGAGATAGACTATGCGCGATACGCCCGGCATCGGGGCAAGTTGAACATGGATTAGATGGCGGGTTCGAATTCTTTCGATGACGAGACAATCGAAGGGGGTGCTCGAATAGGTGCGAAGAGTATATGTCGCTGGCATCGGACAGACCAGAGTTAAGGAGCATTGGGAGCGCTCGGCTCGAGATCTCGCTGTTAGTTCCATCTTGGAGGCCCTGGAACAGGCGGGAATTGACGAAGCCGATGCCATTTATGTTGGAAATGCGCTCTCGGGGGAGCTGACGGGGCAGGAGCATTTGGCCGCTTTGATAGCTGACTTCGCTGCCTTGGACAGCATAGAAGCTTTGAGAGTTGAGGCTGCTGGTGCGTCAGGCGGTGCGGCCGTCAGGATGGGATATCTGGCTGTAGCCAGCGGCTTGCGAAATGTCGTTATCGTCGCGGGTGTGGAGAAGATGACCGACGTGTCTGGGCCTGCAGTGGAGGAGGCTCTGGTCACCGCTGCAGATGAGGATTACGAGGCGATCCACGGCCTCTCTTTCGTGGCGCTTAACGCCCTGTTGATGCAGCGATACATGTATGAACATAATCTAGAGCGCAAGGACTTTGCTCATTTTTCGATTAACGCCCATAACAACGCTTTGCACAATGAGCATGCTATGTTCCGCAGAGCGATCACGGTGGATGATTTCGAGAATGCACGCCTGATTGCTGCTCCCATTAGCTTGCTGGATTCGGCACCTACGGCCGATGGTGCGGCCACGGTAATCCTTTCTTCCGAGAAGACCGATTCTCCCGTAGAGATCATCGCCTCCGCCGTGGCGACCGATACCGTAGCTCTCCATGATCGGAGAAACCCCCTATTCCTACGAGGGGTTTACGAATCTGCTCAGAGAGCCTATTCCCAGGCTCAGATAGGCCCAGAAGAAATAGATGTCTTCGAGCTCCATGATGCCTTTACCATTATGGCTGCTTTGTCCCTGGAGGCCTGCGGTTTCGCACCGGAAGGCCAAGGGGTTCGCCTGGCCATGGATGGAGAGATTACCCTGGAGGGAAGGGTACCGATCTGCACCATGGGAGGGTTGAAGGGGAGAGGGCATCCTGTTGGTGCCAGCGGCGTGTATCAGATTGTGGAGCTCGTACAGCAGTTGCGGGGAGAGGCGGGAGCGAATCAAGTCGATTGTCGCCTAGGTATGGCACAGAGCATAGGTGGTAGCGGAGCGACGACGGTGACTCATATCCTCAAGTCGCCCGACTAGCTTCCTTACTGCGGCGAATGCCTATCGGGGGGCCTTGAATAAAACTAGGTTGTGTGTAAAGCAGAGGGTTTGGAGCTATCTTAGGATTACCATCCACTTTGACGAGGGGATGAAAGCATGAGTCTAGCCAAACATTGGCGGTTACGGGATCAACGGTATAGGTTGATCGGTGGAGAGTGTGAGGATTGTGGGGACAAATTCTTTCCCCAGCGTCAGATCTGCCCTCAATGTAAGTCCAAGCGTGTTCGCCCCCACCGATTCAGCGGAGATGGGAAGGTTTACTCTCACACTTTTATTTATGACGCTCCCGCTGGTTATGAGCAGTTAATACCTTATGTGGGGGCTCTCGTCCAACTGGATGAAGGCCCGCTGGTCACGGCTCAGCTAACGGATGTTGATATCAACGATATTCAGATCGGAATGCCAGTAGAAATGGTTACACGGCGATTGAGAGAGTATGGCGAAGGTGGATTGATCGTCTACGGCTACAAGTTCAGGCCCAAGTTGAAGGGCGATCGATGATGCAATGTGGCGGCAGGACGCCACATGCTTGCCCCCTGTATGAATTCTTCCTTCCACCATCTCTGTTTAGAACTATCCTCTCCATCTCGCTTCATGGTCACAACCAAGTTAGCAAGTCACCAATCGTGCCGTAGTATACCCCTTAACCAGAGAAGGCTTCTGGACCTATTCACCCATGCCCCACAAATCAGCGGCGAGCGAAGAGATCACGCAAAGACGAATGCTTGCATACGTACGGAAGTGGCTAGGATGACTTGCCCGCTCTTGTATTTCATGCTATGATCTGGCTCGTAGTGCCGGGCTACTTTGGAAGGAGGGACTTCGCCAATTCCTTTTGTCTTTAGGAGAGGATGGTGCTTTGTACTTACTGCGACAGCACAGTCCCCGATGATGCGCTTTTCTGTCCCGTGTGTGGATTCCGGATGAAGGTTGAACCCTCGTTGGAGCCTGCGACCATGAGAGATTACAGGCCTGATGAGAAGAGAGGTTCGCCGGGTCTCCTTTGGTATGTAGCGTTGTCGCTGCTGGCATCAGCCTTGCTGTTGGCCATAATCGGCCTTGGTCTCCTGGGAATGCGAGAGGGCCTTGAGGATCGACGCCGCAGGGATAGAGAGATAGGCCTGGAATACTATCATCGAGGACTGATCCATCTTCAGGAGGGAAACTATCTCTTAGCTCTGGCCGAGTTTGAGAAGGCTGTGCAGTTGGCTCCAGATTACGCTGAGGCCCAAGAGCAGCTAGCTTCGCTACAGGCTTTGATCGAGGATCAGGCCATGCCGACTTCCGTCGCTCTTGGCGAAGCCGTCATTACACTTCATGGAGAGGCGCGTGCCCTCTACGCAGATGGGCAGTGGGAGGAGGTTATCCGCAAGTTAGAGCAGTTGCGCCGCCTGGATTCCGGTTATCAGCGTGCCGAAGTGGAGGAGATGCTCTTTGGTGCATATTATCAGAAAGCGATGAGCCTGATGGAGTCTGGCGAGCTAGAGGAGGCATTAGCCCATCTGGATGCCGCTCTCAGGATACGGCCCGATGATCGGGGCACATTAGAGCAGCGCCAGCTGCTTTCCCTTTATCTAACCGGGCTAACTCAGTGGGGGGTCGACTGGGAGAGAGTCGTTGAGACCTTCCAGGAGTTGTATGCCCTGACCCCCGATTTCCTGGAGACGGAGCAGAAGCTGCACGACGCGTATATGAACCTGGGCGACTTGTACTATGAGGAAGAGGCCTGGTGTGTGGCGGAGCACCAATATGGAGCTGCTTTGCAGATTATGATTACTCAAACAGCGATGAACAAACGAGACGAGGCCCGGCAGCTTTGTGTTGAGGCAATATCGGTGGCGACACCATCATTGATTCCTTCTGTCGTGCCGACCGAACCAACCACTCCCACTGCGACGAGTACTGCGTCCACGCCGCTAGGAGTCTATGTCGGCGAGTTTGTGGGATATATACAGGCCGACCAGACGGAAATGCGCATCCGCGTCCACGTTGTCAGCGCGCAGGGAGAGCCGGTGTCTGGGGTGGAGGTGGAAGTCTCTGCCTACGATTGGCGAGATACGGCGGTGACTGAGGCCGATGGCTATTGCGAATTTGCCGGTCTCAACCAGGAGCTAGAGTTTACCCTGAGGCTGACGCGACTTCCTCACAACCCTGTTCAGGTTTATTCTCGCTGGGCTACAGAAGCTCAGGTGGACTTCGTTGAAAGGTAGGGGGCCTTGAGAAGGAGCATCATCCTTCTGATCGTCTCGTTAGCCCTCGTCATAAGTCTCTTCGCTATCTTCGTCAACCTGACTGAGGTTGACACTGTTTTGCGAGAGTCTTTGCGAACGTTCGTTCCCCAAGAGTGGCAGGATGCTCTCCGCCCCTGGCGCGCCCCGATGGTCATCGGATTCGCTCCTGACTGGGAAGCTACCGATGTTTCCCTTCGAAGTCCTATCTCCATCGCTTTCCTGACTCCTATGAACACTTCTCTTACAGAGAGCAGTGTGCAAATAGAGCCTGCCGTAAGGGGGCGATTCTCCTGGCGCGGTACGACCCTCATCTTCACTCCGATTGAAGATTGGCCGATGCAGGCGGGCGTGAGAATCACCGTAACTCGTGAAGCCCGCAGCTGGTTACTACGGCGTATGGAGAGGGAGTTCAGCTTTCATTTTACCACTCTCGGACCTCCCGTTGTTTTGGAGACGGAGCCAGCCCAAGATGCCAGATATACCTATTTGCGAGATCGGCTGACGATCACTTTCAATCGGCCCATGGATCATGCATCGGTGGAAAGCCATCTCCGCATCTCTCCCGAGATATCGCGACAGCGTCTGGCCTGGCGCGATGAGCAACTGATCATCAGCGGCGTATTGAGGCCCTCCACCATCTATCGCATAGTCATCGAAAAGGGGGCAAAGGATACCATCTACAATCTAGAGACCCTTGAGGATTTGGAATGGTCGTTCACCACTACTGAGCGATATCCATATCTGGCTATTACTGGGGTGGGAAGAGAGGCATTGGTGAGCGCTGGTGTGCCAACGGAGCTGGCCCTGAGCCTGGTGAACGTCAGCCGTGTTGACCTCAATCTCTACGCGATTGATGTGTCTACGTATATCAGCATGACCAACTTCTCTTCTGACGATTGGCGGTGGTTCAGACCTGATGACGAGCCCTTGCGTTCCTGGTCCATGGACCCCGAGGTGAGCCTGGATCGGGATGAAGAGCGCGCACTGGGGCTGGGAGAGTTGGAGCCTGGCCTTTATTTCCTTATCGCTGAGTCCCCTGAACAGGCTCAAGACAGCCAGATTCTTGTCTCCACTCACACGGCTTTGGCCCTGAAACGCACCGCTCGCCAAGCCCTGGTATGGGCTACTTCCTTGCAAGATGGGAAGCCCGTGGCTGGGCTCCCCCTGACCATATACAATGCTGAGGGAGATGTAGTCGCCACCGGACTGAGTGACGAAGACGGCATCTTCAGCACCGATATCCCTGACACGGAAAGCGGGCTTCATGTGCTGGCACAAGACGACAATGACATGAGCATTTGCTCCGATACCTGGCAGAACGGCATTGAAGCTTGGCGCTTTGATGACGTCCTCTGGCAGTGGGAGGCGAGAACACGGGAGTACAGACTGTTTCTCTACGTTGATCGCCCGCTGTACCGCCCTGGCCAGACTGTTTACTTCAGAGGGGTACTGCGCCTGGACAATGATGGTGACTATTCGGCGCCCCCCGTTGGCACGCCGCTGCAGGTCACTGTGGCGAACTATGAGAATAATGTTCTTTATGAGCGAACCTTGGAGACCAACGCTTTTGGTTCTATTAGCGGGGGTTTTGATCTGAATGATGAAGTGAGGCTGGGTGAATACTTCATCAAGGCTAGCGTGGAGGACGAGGAGTATCAAACCGCCTTCCGGGTGGAGGAATATCGGAAGCCGGAATATGCTGTCGATGTTGCTACCGACCGCGATTTCTATGTCAATGGCGATGTTATTTCAGCCACCATCAGTGCCAATTACTACTTTGGAGCACCGGTGGCTGGAGCTACATTAAATTACACTCTTTACAGTAATGATTACTACTTCTTCTGGGGGGATGGGGACATAGGCTCTGGTGAGTTTGCCCCACCGCGTTATTGGGGCTATGGTCGCGAGGTGGCCAGCGGCGAGGGAGTCACCGACGACAACGGCAATTTCGAAGTGACTTTGCGGGCCGATATCACTCGTGAGGAGAGAAGCCAGATATTCACCTTGGAGTCCACGGTAATCGATCCCAGCAATCAGCCGGTGAGCAGTGTCGCCACTTTCCTGGTGCACAGGGGGGAGTTCTATATCGGGTTGCGCCCAGAGCGATACGTGATCCTTAGTGGTCAAAGAGCTGCTGTAGACGTACAGACCGTGGATACGGAGGGTGCCCCCCTTGGAGACCTCGGCCTTTCTTATACTGTCTATCTGGTCGAATGGCGGAAGGTCCGGAGGACAGCGGACGGACGCACATATTGGGATTGGCAGGAAGTCATCTCTGAGGTGGAGGCTGCCGATATCAAGACCGGAAGCGATGGGTGGGGCAGAATCACCTTTGTCGCTCCCCATGGGGGGTCTTACCGGTTGCAGGCTCAAGGACGGGATGAGAGAGGCAATAGGGTTCTGGGCACGGTCTATCTATGGGTTAGCGACGTTGATAGGGCCGTGGCGTGGCGCTTTCAAGAGCATGATCGTATTGAGCTGGTCACCGACAGGAGGAGCTACAGCCCCGGTGATACTGCTAAGATATTGGTGCAGTCGCCTTATGAACAGGCCACGGCACTGGTTACTGTAGAGCGGGGGCGCATAATCAACTATCATCTCATAGATATGGATGGTAACAGCGCTGTACTAGAGATACCGGTAGCAAACGAATACTTTCCCAATGTCTTCGTCTCTGTGGTTTTGGCTCCCAGAAGTGGTTCCGACGATGAACCACCTAGCTTTAAGATAGGTTATGCCGAGCTTAAGGTACAGTCGGCGGAGAGCGAGTTGAGGATCAATCTTGTACCTGACGGGCAAGAATACCAGCCTCGGCAGATGGCAACTTACAGTATCAGGACACGAGACCATCTAAACCGTCCGGTCAGTGCTGAGGTTTCACTCGGTGTTATAGATGCCTCGATCTACGCCCTGGCTGGTGATACCACCTCTGACATTGTAGAGGCTTTCTATGGGCGACGCCAACTGGCGGTACGCACCGCCCATTCGTTGACGGTCCATGTGGAGCGCATACGGCTTGTTGAGGATTTTGGCGGCGGCGGGGGTATCGGTGAGCAGGAGCCGCGGCGCATCTTCCCGGATGTGGCTTATTGGAACCCTGCGGTAGTGACCGATGAGAACGGGGTGGCCCGGGTGGAATTCCAGATGCCTGATAACCTGACCACTTGGCGAGCCTTTGCCAAAGGAGTGACGATCGATACCCTGGTGGGCGCGTCTGATATGGACGTTATCGCCACTAAGGATCTGATCTTACGTCCCATGTTACCCCGTTTCCTCTCGGTGGGCGATGAGGCGACGATCGGTGCTGTCGTTCATAACTACACGGGGGAGGCCTTGGAGGCGCGGGTCGCCCTCACGGCCACAAACCTTCTTCTTCCTCCCGGGTTATCTCACACGGTGGTCATCAGCCAAGGTCAGGCTGTTGAAGTCGATTGGACCATTGAAGTTCCCCAGGCGGTATCTACCACGATAACGATGCTTGCCGGCGCACCGACCGTCGGGGATGTTGTTCAGCTCACTCTTCCCATTATGCCCTTCGGCGAAAGGAGGGTTCTGGTTGACGCCTTGACGGTGGAGGAGGGAGAATCTCACTGGATCATGAATGTGCCCAAAGGCGCCCTGATTCCCACGTTGGAGATTGATCTCTCCCCCTCCCTGGCAGCAGGACTGGTGGATAGTTTGGAGTATCTGACTGGTTACCCCTATGGGTGCGTGGAACAGACGATGAGTCGTTTTCTGCCTGATGTACTGGTCAGCCAGGCCTTGGACAGTCTGGGCCTTGAGAACGAGAGACTGCGAGCGGAACTGCCAGCACAAGTGGAGAGCGGGCTGCAGCGAATTTACCGCTTCCAACATTATGATGGCGGTTGGGGGTGGTGGGAAGGGGGCGAGTCGGGATCTTATCAGACAGCCTATGTAGTTTATGGCCTGACCCAGGCTCGCAAAGCGGGATATGACGTGAATGCGCAAGTGCTGCGGCGGGGAGTAGAGTTCCTGCAGCAATCTCTATTGGAGACCCATGATCTCGATCTGAAGGCTTATATCTCCTATGTCTTGGCTGAATATGGCCAGGGTGATCTCTCTCTGGCTCGTTCCCTGTGGGAGAGACGACGCAGGATGGATCTGTACACTCAAGCCTATCTAGCTTTGGCCTTGGATACCCTTGGCAGTTCCCAAGAAGCTAAATTCATCGTGGACGAATTAGGCGGTAAGGTCATAGAGACAGCTCGTACTGCTCACTGGGAGGAAGAAGGTCATGATTGGGCGACGATGTCCAGCGATGGACGGACCACAGCGCTGGTCCTGCAGGCTATGCTTGCTACTAATCCCGAAAACCAATTGATCCCCAAGACAGTGCGCTGGCTGATGTGGACCCGTCTAGGAGGCTATTGGCGTACTACCCAGGAGACGGCAGCGACCATCATCGCCCTCTCGGAATATCTGGCCATCAGCGGTGAGCTCGAGGCAGATTTCTCTTATCAGGTATTCCTGAATGGCGAACTGATTGCTGAGGATGTAGTGGGGACAGAGAACGTTGCCGAACATCGGAAACTCAAGGTTGTGGATCTTGCCCCAGGGGATAATGAGATAAGAGTTACAAAGGAGGGGGAAGGGCAACTATACCTTGATACCACTCTCCGCTACTATGGCGAGAAGGAGAGCCTGGAAGCTGCAAGGTCATTGAACGGTCCCCTGATTCAGCGGCAGTACGAACATCCCGAGACGGAGCAGCCATTGACAAGTTATCAGGTAGGAGACCTCATTCGCGTGCGCTTGACGGTCGAGTTGCCAGATGATCTGTGGTACGTCGTTGTGGAGGATCCGCTACCAGCAGGTACTGAGGCGATCAATGGCACGCTGAATACGACCGCTATCGGTGAGATGGGAGACCACCATTACTGGTCTCATCCCGAATTGCGAGATGAGAAGGCGGTATTCTTCACCACTCGTCTGTGGGAAGGGGTTCATGAGTACACCTATCTGATTCGGGCCACTACAGCGGGGACCTTCAGAGCGATGCCTGCGGAGGTGACACCGATGTATGAGCCTGATATCTGGGGGCGTTCCACGAGCGCGGTTTTCCACATCGAGGAGTAGATTGGTGCCCTGATCTAGGCGGGAGCCCGGGTTTGGCAGCAATTAGGCGCAAGCCCCAATATGGAGGGGAGCATGAACGGCGAGGGGACACCCTTCGGAGGACTGACCCAGAGGACGTTTGCTGCGCAACGCAGGAGCCGAAGTGCACTTGACAAGGTTGCTACTGTGTGCTATACTTTGTCCGACTGTTGAACCTTTGAAGGGTGTTTCTTGTTGGTATAGAATGAGGCCCCAGCTAGCATAGCAACTTGCTAACCGGGTTCCGTTGTTGCTGACTGGGAGTGGAGGATGTACTTCACTCTTAGAAGCTAAGCTTGGAAAGGAGGTAGGGAAAGGCTTTTGGACCTTGGCACGGTATCGGTAAGACTCTCAAACATGATGATAATCTTTAAGGAGGAAAAGCGAATGTTTAGGAAGCTGAGAATGTGGAGCGTGCTGTTGGTGCTGGGCTTGATTATGAGCCTCGTAGTCACAGCATGCGGTGCACCTGCGGCTCCGCCACCTGCGGAATCGCCGGCTCCCCCGCCCCCTGGCGAGACTCCGGAGCCGCCGCCGCCGCCACCTCCGCCCGCAGAGGCGGTTGACTTCGTCTTCGCGCAAGGTGCGGATGCCACCAAAACGGATCCTACCGACGTCACCGACGGCGAGTCGATCCGAGTATGCAACCAGCTCTATGACGGCTTGGTGAGGTTTGTCCCTGGCGAGACCACGGTGGAGCCTAACCTGGCCACGGAATGGACCACCTCGGACGATGGCCTCGTCTGGGAGTTCACCCTCCGTGACGACGTGATGTTCCATGACGGCACGCCCTTCAACGCCGAGGCGGTGGTCTACAACTCCATGCGCCAGTTCGACCCAGATCACCCCGAGCATACTGGGGTCTTCGAGTACTGGGAGTACATGTTTGGTGGGTTCAAGGGCGCTGTGGACGACGAGGGCAACCCCACCAGTGTGATCGAGTCGGTGGAGGCAGTTGACGAGTACACCGTACGCTTCAACCTGACCAGGCCGCTGGGCCCCTTCATCCAGGACATGGGCATGTTCTACATGTACCAGATGAGCCCGACCGCGGTGCAGGAACAGGGCGAGAACTACGGGCTTCCCGCTTATATGCCGGTAGGCACCGGCCCCTTCAAGTTCGTGGAGTGGGTGGAGGGCGATCACATCACCCTGGAGCGGTACGACGACTATCATGGGGATGTGGCCAAGATCGACCGGGTGATCATCAGGATCATCCCTGACAACGCCGCCCGCTATCTGGCGTTGCTGGCAGGTGACATCGACGGCATGGGCTTCCCCAACCCCGATGATGTGGTGGGTTGCGGGGAAAGTCCCGAGTGCCAGGTACTCTTGAGGCCGCCTAATACCACGGCCTTCATCAACATCATGACCGACCGCGAGCCGTGGGATGACGTGAACGTGCGCAAGGCCCTCTCCCTGGCGATAGACAAGCAGGCCATCATTGACGGCCTGTATGGCGGCCTGGGTGAGGTTGGCAACCAGATCGTGCCGCCGTCGCTGTGGGGCCACAACCCTGACATCGAGGACTACGGCTACGATCCCGATGAGGCGCGACGGCTACTGGCCGAAGCTGGGGTAGAGGAGGGCTTCACCTTTGACTTCTGGTACATGCCCAACCCTCGGCCCTACTATCCTGTGCCGGAGGACATCGCCGAGGCCATTGCCTCCTACTGGGCCGATGTGGGGCTGAACCCGCAGTTGAAGACGGAGGACTGGAGCACCTATCTGGAAGACAGAAACGCTGGCGTGTTCGATATCTGGATGATAGGCTGGACCGGTGACAACGGTGACCCGGACAACTTCTCCTGCTACTTCCTCTGCATCCCCAAGCCTAGGGAGGGCAACTGGAACACGGAGCTTGCGCAGCAGACGATAGATCTTCTCCTTGAGGCTCAAAGCCTCAGCTCCCAGGCGGAGCGCGAGCCGCTGTACTGGCAGGCGGCCGAGCTTGTTCATGAGGATGTGCCGCGGCTGTTCATTGCCCACAACAGTACGGCCTTGCTCTTCAAGCCGAGCGTGCGAGGGTTTGTGCCCAGCCCCTTGGGTGAGGAGTTCTACAACAGCGTCTACTTCGAGGACTAGCCTCAGGTAGCTAGGCATCAGGCTCCAGCGGGAGCTGGAGCCTGATGCTCTCTTGAAAGGGGTCTGTCCTTGACCAGTTATATCATCCGACGTCTCCTGTCCCTAATTCCGACCCTCTTGGGCGTCTCGATCATCGTCTTCTTGTTTCTGCGCATGATCCCTGGCGACCCGGCCCTGGCCCTGGCTGGCGAGCATGCCACCGAGGCGAATGTGGAGCGGATTCGTGAGGAGTTCGGGCTCAACAAACCCCTGTACGAACAGTACTTCACCTACATGGGCAAGGTGTTGCGCGGAGACCTGGGCACGTCCGTCCTTAGCAGACGGCCCATCTCCGATGAGATACGCGCTCGCTTTCCTGCGACCATTGAATTGAGCATCTGTGCCCTGGCTGTGGCCCTGATCGTTGGAGTGCCAGCGGGCATGATCTCCGCTACCAAGCGCAACTCTATCTTCGACAACGTGGCCATGGTCGGCAGCCTGCTGGGCATCTCCATGCCCATCTTCTGGCTGGGGTTGATGCTTAATTGGTTCTTTGCCGTGCGGTTGGGCTGGCTGCCTTCCGTTACGCGGTTGGATTCAGGTATAGAGCTACAGAGGATCACCAACCTGCTTATCGTAGACAGCCTACTGACGGGGAATCCGGAGGCGCTGTTGAACGCTATCCAGCATTTGATCTTGCCAGCTATAGCTCTAGGGACTATCCCCATGGCCATCATCGCGCGCATGACTCGTTCCGCCATGTTGGAGGTGCTGGAACAAGACTATGTTCGTACGGCTCGGGCCAAGGGGCTCAGGGAAAGAGTCGTCATTGCCAGACATGCCCTGAAGAACGCCTTGCTGCCGGTGATCACGATCGTCGGTCTACAGGTCGGGGTCCTGCTCTCGGGCGCGGTGCTTACCGAGACTATCTTCGCCTGGCCCGGCATCGGGCGCTGGCTGTACCTGTCCATCCTAGCTCGAGATTATCCGATCGTTCAGGGGATGGCTCTTTTCATCACTGTAATGTTCCTCATCATTAATCTATTGGTCGACCTCTCCTATGCTATTGTTGATCCGCGCATTCGGTA
>JBFFDV010000004.1:0-29281 GCA_041559215.1 Anaerolineae bacterium
CTGAAGAGAAGGTTGATCTTTTCGCCTCCTAAATGACGCACTGTAAAGGTGGTATCACTGGTCAGAAGAGTGTCTGGAATGATTAGGATAGACCTTCGGCGATCCTGGATTTGACAGCGTAGCGCCGATGCGATATAATGACCGCAATTCCAGGAACAATTTGATTCGTCTCATGCTTTAGCGTTATCAACCAACCACCGTATCCTCATAAGGTTTGAAGCGACGGAAGGAGGTCAAAAATGTGATAGGTCTTCATGATTAGCCCCTCTGCGAATGCGGGAAATCGCGAAAGGGGCTTTCTGCTTCTCCCGCTGAAGTCTCAAGGAGGTGATTTCTAATGAAGACAGTGTTCATCAACCCCGAACGCTGTATCGGCTGCAAGCATTGCGAGATAGCTTGCGCGGTCGAGCATTCAGAGAGCAAGAACATCTACCAGGCCGTCTTCGAGGAGCCTTTGCCTCGGCCTCGCATCCATGTAGAACCGGGGCTGTACCTCAACACATCCTTCCCCAACAAATGCCGTCAATGCGATCCAGCTCCATGCCTGCAGGTCTGTCCGAGTGGGGCCATCACCCACAGCGATGACCTATCAGAGATACTGCTCATCGACGGCAATAAGTGCATCCTCTGCGGCATGTGCGGGATGGTCTGTCCCTTTGACGTGATCACCTATGGCCGTACCTGGACGGTGAGGTTGAGGAAGGATGTCGCCGTCAAGTGTGATCAGTGCATCGATCGCCAGCGTAGGGGGGAGATCCCAGCCTGCGCTGAGGCTTGCAAAGTAGAAGCGTTGCAGTTCGGGGAGATTAACGAACTAGTGAAGGCCGCCCGTACTCGCCTTTCCGAGGCCGTTTCTGTCGCTGTAGGTGAGATTCGGCCCGAGATGGTCCGACTACCTGCCCACTTCGAGGCTTGGCGTGAGTGGGGCGAGATCGTCAACGAAGTCAACAAGCGATAGGGAAAGGATGGAATCTGATGACTACAAAGATCAGTGGTAACGGTTTTCAAGAGTTGACCATCAACAAAGATACTGAGCAGATGCTATGGCGAGCATATGACGAGCACATCGAGACAGCATGGGATCGGCTGGCGGCCCAGGAGCCTCAATGCGGCTACTGCGCTCTCGGTCTGAGTTGCCGCAACTGTGCCATGGGCCCCTGCCGGGTTGATCCCTTTGGTGAGGGTCCCCAGCGGGGGGTGTGTGGCGCTGATGCGGACATCATCGTCGCTCGCAACTTGGCACGAACTATCGCCGCCGGTGCCTCTTCCCACTCGGACCATGGGCGTGACATCCGGGAGGCCTTGTACCACACAGGCGCTGGCGAGACGGCCGCCTATCAGGTCACCGACGTGGACAAACTGAAGCGGCTGGCCGGTGAGTACAAGGTTGAGGTTGAAGGGAGAGAGCCCAACGAGATCGCCAAGGATCTGGCTTGGGAGATGATGGAGGATTTTGGCACCCGCAAAGAGCGCCTGACCTTCGTGAACCGCGTCCCCGAACCTCGCCGGGCCATCTGGGACAAACTGGGCATCACCCCTCGGGGCATTGACCGTGAGAACGTGGAAGCACTCCACCGCACCCACATGGGTGTGGACAACGACTACATCAACATCCTGCTCCACGCTCTGCGCACCGGGCTGTCCGACGGCTGGGGTGGCTCCATGATCGCCACTGAACTGTCCGATGTGCTATTCGGCACCCCCCAGCCCAAGCCTTCCAGGATGAACCTTGGTGTGCTGGAGGCCGACCAAGTCAACATCGCCCTGCATGGCCACAACCCTATGCTCTCCGAAGTCATCGTGAGGGCTGCTCAAGATCCCGAACTGCTCAAACTTGCCGAGGAGAAGGGGGCGAAGGGCATCAACCTGGTGGGGTTGTGCTGCACCGGTAACGAGTTGCTGATGCGCCGGGGCGTCCCTATGGCTGGCAACCACCTAATGCAGGAACTGGTGATCATGACCGGCGCTCTGGAGGCGATGGTCGTGGACTACCAATGCATTATGCCTGCCGTAACGGACGTGGCTAAGTGCTTCCATACCGAGGTTATCTCCACCTTCGACAAGGCCAAGTTTTCGGGGGCGACGCATATCTCCTTCGACCCCAAGCGAGGACTGGAGATCGGCAACGAGATTGTGCGCCTAGCGGTGGAGAACTTCGACAACCGCGTTCCAGAGCGAGTGCGCATCCCTGTGGAGCCCGTGGATATGATGACCGGTTTCTCCGTGGAGGCCATCGTCAACGCCTTGGGCGGGACCCCTGAACCTCTGGTCAACGCCATCAAGGAGGGTCAGATTCGGGGAGCGGTGGGCGTGGTGGGCTGCAACAACCCCAAGATCCGGCAGGATTACGGGCACGTCACGCTGACGCGCAGGCTGATCGAGAACGACATCCTGGTCGTGGTCACAGGCTGCTCCACGGTTGCCAACGGGAAAGCGGGCCAGATGGTGCCCGAGGCAGCGGACATGGCGGGACCTGGTCTCAGCGCAGTATGCAAGGCGCTGGGTATCCCGCCCGTGCTGCATCTGGGCTCCTGTGTGGACAACACCCGCATCTTGGTGCTGGCGGCCGCCTTGGCCGATTTTCTGGGGGTGGACATCAGCGCTCTACCGCTGGCCGGTGCCGCGCCAGAGTGGTACTCGGAGAAGGCGGTCGCCATCGGCGCTTATGTCGTCGCCTCGGGGATCTACGCTGTGCTGGGCATCCAGCCTGCTATCTTCGGGAGCCCCAACGTGGTCAATCTGCTGGCCCAAGGACTGGACGATGTGGTGGGAGCCACCTTTGCGGTGGAGCCAGACCCTGAGCGGGCCGCCGTCCTCATCAGACGGCACATCGAAAAGAAGCGCGCGGGCCTGGGTCTACCGTTCGTCGAGCCGGAGAGCATCCTAATGCCAGAAGCGGTACCCGCATAGGGCCGGGAGGAGGCGCAGATGAAGATTGTAATTATCGGCGCAGGACCGGCTGGGGTCACCGTCGCTGAGACGGTGCGTGAGTACGACCAAGAGGCGGAGATCGCCCTACTGAGTTCGGAGCCGTTTCCACCTTACGCACCTCCGGCCATCGTTGACTACTTCTTAACCGGCCAGGAGACCCATCTTTGGAAGGGTACGGACTTCCCGGAAAGGATGGGTCTGGAATGGCATCCCGGTGCGCGAGTCAACGAGGTGCGACCAGAGAGCAAGGAGATCGTCACCGAGGCCGGCGAGGTTATCGGCTACGACAAGCTGATCATCGCTAGCGGTAGTCGCCTCTACGCGCCTGTCGAAGGGGGCGACAAACCGGGGATCTACAATTTCAAGTCGCTCACCGCGGCTCAGGAACTCCTGGATAAAGTGAAGGCCAAGGCAGCCAAGAGCGCCCTCATCGTAGGCGCGGGCTTCATTGGCGTGGAGATAGCGCTCCTCTTAGCCCAGATGGGGCTTGAGGTGACCCAGATCGAGGCCTTAGATCGGGTGATGCCCCGCATGCTTGATCCCGAGACGGCTGAGATAGCTTTGGGAATCCTCCGGGAGCGTGGTGTAGATGTACGGCTCAACACCACGGCTGTGGCCTTTTTGGGTGAGGAGCGAGCCGAAGCGGTCGACCTCGAACTAGGTCCACCGTTGACCGCCGACCTGCTCATCGCCGCGACGGGGGTGAAGCCGAACATTGATTTCCTGAAGGGCTCTGGAGTGGAGACGGAATGGGGGGTCGTAGTTGATGACTATCTCCTGACCAACATTCCAGATCTCTATGCGGCAGGGGATGTTGCCGAGGTCAAGGATCGTATGACCGGCGAGCGGTACGTGCACGCCATCTTCCCCAACGCCGTAGCCCAGGGTCGCGCGGTAGCCTACAACTTGCTGGGCTTCAACCTGCCTTACGAAGGTGCCGACAGCATGAACAGCCTCAAACATCTAGGTTTGCCAATTGTGGCCGTGGGCGGCATGGAAGGAGATGAGGTGCTGCGCATGCGCCGAGGAGACACCCTGCGTAAGGTGTATCTAGAGAATAACCGCATCGTAGGCTTTCGTCTCACTGAGGATGTTAGCGCGGGAGGCGTCCTCCGCTCACTGATGATCCGCCAGGCCGACGTGGGGCCCATCAAAGATAAACTACTGGAACCTAACTTCGGGGTGGGCTATATCTATTCGGTATCCCAGTTCGCCGAGCTGGCAATGTAGATACGGTCGCACCGGTACCAGGTACGACAAGGCCCCCTCTGCCGTTTTGGGGTGAGGGGGCCTTGCATATCCCGGTGGGAGCCAGGAGTCCGCTCTCGCTACTCGATCATCAGAAAGGCATAGCGGTTCATTGGCTCAGAATAATCTTTAAGAACCTCTATGGGATAGCCGTACTGCCTGACTGTGGCGAAGACATCCACAGCCATTGCTTCAGGGGTAGGGCGCGCCTGTTTGGGGCTCTTGCAATCCCACCTTGCGCCTGCGCAGTCGGCGCAGATTCCGCAGGAGTCCATGAACAGCAGAAAGGCTTTGTGATAGCCCAATAGAAAGACTCCCCTCTCCAGCTTAAGAAGTGCCAGATTGAGTTCTCTCGACCACGCATGGCGATCTTCAGGCTTATCCACCGTCTTTTCGAAGTGAAATACCACCGCCGTGCTGTATTCATCGAAGAATTGTCGGCACCCTGAAACTGAAGGGACGTTCGGAGGACAGGATGCGTTTCTGCCGTGTTCCGGGCAACCAAACGTGCACTTCATGCGCACCCATTGGGAGACGACGATGTCCTCCGGCTTGATCCATTTGTAATCTGTGTAGCCGTGCTTTCGAAACAAGGATTCCAGTTCTTCACGCTTGTTCAAGCTCAAGTTGATCTCCTTCCCGGCCACAGCGCGGCTTTGACGCTGCGGCAACAAGTAAAGCTACGCCTTGAAGACGTGTCCACTTTCGGACAGCACACTCCTAGCCTTGTCCAGGTCCCACTCACGTACGAGAAGATAGTCAGTGTCGTAAGTTGAGATGGCGAAGATGCTGATGCCAGCCTCGGCAAGCGGAGCGCTGAGAGAGGCAAGAATGCCGGTAAGGCTGAAATCCAAAGGACCGAGAACCTTAAGGCAACGCCACCCCTTTTCCGCCTCCCAACCAGGGGGCACGCTCTCTTCGGGCAAAACAATAGAGAGCTCCTCATCCGTACGAGTGACCGACCAGAAGCTATGCTGCGACAGCCAATCGGGAATTGCGTATTCTGGGTCAAGCTGGCAGATGGCGAACCGCTGTGGCAGAACAGAAAGTGAGAGATTCTTCACAGGCCAACCTCCTGCCGTATCTGCAATGTCTTTTCCCACCGTTGCGGAGAGCAAACTCCTCAAGCACCAAAGCGGTCAGGGCCTAACTTGCTCCCGCTCGCCAAGCTAAGTGGCTTCCATGCGCACCGCGCAGACTTTGTACTCTGGAATCTTAGCCGTCGGGTCCACCGCTGGATTGGTCAGGACATTGGCGGCAGCCTCGGCGTAATGGAAGGGAGCGAAAACCAGGCCCCGTGGTACCCGATCGGTCACCCAGGCTTTTGTTTGAATCTCGCCCCGGCGGCTGATCACCTTCACCTGATCGCCATCGGTCACACCTAACTCTGCGGCGTCATCGGGGTTCACTTCCACATATGCTTCTGGCGATTCCTGCTCCAGTTTAGCCATACGTCGAGTCATGGTGCCGGTGTGGTAATGGAAGATATTGCGACCTGTGGTTAGGATGAACGGATATTCCTCATCGGGCATCTCCGCGGGGTCTTGATGCTCCACCACGTGCATCTTCCCCAGCCCCCGCGAGAATTGCCCCTCATGGAGGAGGAGCGTGCCCGGGTCCTGCGCGCTGCGGCAGGGCCATTGCAGAAAACCCAGCTCCTCCAGCCGGCCGTAGCTCACCCCTCCATATATGGGCGTGACTCTCGCCATCTCATCCATGATCTCCGACGGCGACTGGTAGTCGAAGCCCGAGGCTCCCATGCGCTGGGCCAACTCACAGATAATCGCCCAGTCGGCCTTGGAGTCGCCAATGGGAGGGATGGCCTGGCGCACCAACTGGATGCGCCGGTCCGTACCGGTGAAGGTGCCATCCTTCTCCGCATAGGAGCAGCCCGGCAAGACCACATCCGCCAACTCCGCCGTCTCGGTCAGGAAGATATCCTGTACCACCAGAAAATCGAGGTTCTGCAAGGCCTTGATCACATGATTGCTGTCGGGATCGGAGAGAACTGGGTTCTCGCCCATGATGTATATAGCCTTCACCTCCCCGTTCCCGGCAGCGTCTGTCATCTCGGTGACGGTGAGGCCCATCTGATCGGAAAGGCCCGTCACGCCCCAGGCCTCTTCGAAGTTCTGTTTGATCTCGGGGTTCGTCACCGCCTGGTAGCCAGGATAGACATTGGACAAGCAACCCACATCACAAGCGCCCTGCACATTGTTCTGCCCCCGTAGAGGATTGACGCCCGTTCCTGCTCGCCCAAGGTTGCCGGTGATCATGGCTAGGTTGGCACAGGCCTTAACATGATCCACACCGCTGGTGTGTTGGGTAATGCCCATGGCATAGACGATGGCCGCTCGCTCTGCCTGGCCATACATCAACGCCGCCTGCCTCAGCTCCTGCTGCGGGATGCCGCTGATCCTTTCCACCACATCTGGGGTGTATTTGGCCACTACCTCTCTGACTTCCTCGAAGCCCTCGGTGCGGTTGGCGATGAACTCTTCATCGGCCAAGTCTTCATTGATGATGATGTTCATCATGCCATTCAGCCAGGCGATGTCGCTCCCTGGGCGCTGGCGGAGCCACAGATCAGCTTGGAGCGCCATCTGAATCCGGCGCGGATCAACGACTATCAGCTTGGTTCCACGCTCCTCATGAGCTCTCAAGATACGAGAGCCAATGATGGGGTGTTGCTCCGTGGTATTGGAACCGGTGATCAGAATGCAATCTGCCTCTTCCAGGTCGGGGATGGAATTGGTCATCGCCCCGCTGCCGAATGATGCGGCCAGACCGGCCACGGTGGAAGAGTGTCAAAGACGGGCACAGTGGTCCACATTGTTGGTGCCCAGGACACCGCGAGTGAACTTCTGCAGAAGGTAGTTCTCCTCATTGGTGCACTTGGCCGAGGATAGCACCGCCAGGGCGTCGGGACCGAACTCCCCTTTCAAGGAGCCGAACTTGCCGGCCATGAGATCGTAGGCCTCGGCCCAAGTGGCCTCGCGGAACTGGCCCGCGTCTTTCACCAGCGGCTTGATGAGCCTGTCGGGATGATGGATGAACCCGTGGGCATTCCAACCTTTGATGCAGAGGGCGCCTTCGCTGACGGAATGGCCCTTGACCGGAAGCGTGCCCACCACTTCTCCGTCCAGCACTTGCAGATACAGAGCGCAGCCGGTTCCGCAGTACGGACATGTAGTTAAGACATTTCGGTATTCCATATTAACTCTCCACCTCCATCGGCAGAACCAGGGGAGGCTGTTCCTCAAGATCAGCCCCCGGCTCATAACCAAACATCTCTCCCACGTCTTCGCGGATCAAGGTGTACAAGGTCGTCAAGGGGATGTGGGCGGGACAACTGAGTTCGCATTCGCAACAACCCACACACTTGCCTACGGTGTGCATCGCCCTGATGAGATGGAAACTGGGGAAAGGCGGTGGCACTCTCCCCGTCTCCACCCATAGCTCCTCCTCTAACGTGCACTCCGGGCAGAAACACTGAGGACAAGCGTTGCGACAGGCATAGCACTTTATACACTGCTCGAACTGGCCACGCCAGAACTCAAGCCTGTCCGCCAGATCCTTCTGCCGAAACTCCTCCACGAGCTTGTTAGCGACGGGTTCGGTCCTCTCGCCGACATGGGTGTCAACCAGCACGCTGGGATAGGGTTTGGCGCAGCGGCATTCCCGCGCCTCTTCCGCTGTGCAGGCCAGACCGATGATCGTGATGTTGTCCAAGTTGACTTGATTTCGCTTCGCCATCTCGATCAGCCCGCGCTCCTCGCAACCACGGCACACTATGCCTAGCCTGGCCTCCGGATGCGCCGTCTGAAGGAGGCGCAGGATGGTGGGGAGGGGGTACTTGGGAGAGAGGGCCAGTTCGTCCAGCTCCTCCTTCTCGCGGAAAAAATGAGGAGCCACATGTCCTGAGGTATTACGTAGAGCTACCACCCCGTCAACTTCGTCCAGGAGATCGGCTATCGCCTTCTGCAAAGGTTCCAGTCTTTTCATGCCGCCAACACCTCTCTTATCGGTGGCAACTGTCGAATCGTCGCCGTGAACTCGTCGACTATCTTGGCAAAACGCTCCCCCTCGGACGCTGAGACCCATTCCAACCGCAGCCGCTCAGGCTCAATACCCGAGAATTCCAGGATGCGTCGCAAGATAGGTATACGCCTAGCGGTACGATGGTTGCCGCTGATAAAATGGCAATCGCCAAAGTGACAACCCAGCACTAATACCCCATCGGCGCCCTCGCGGAAGGTGCGCAGGACGAGTTCCGGCGACACCCGCCCTGAGCACAACACCCGTATGATGTTGACATTGGGTGAGTACTTGATACGAGAGGTGCCGGCTAGATCGGCACCTGGGTAGCTACAATAGGTGCACGCATAGGCAACAATCTTAGGTTCGTACATCAAACCACCTCCAGCAATCGCAGAGCCCCCTCCATCTCTGCCAACAACTCCTCGTCGGTGAAATGTGACAGCGTGATCAGATTAGCACGGCACTGGCCGACACAGACCCCGCAACCTTTGCAGGCCGTCTCGTCCACCTCCGCGTGGCCATCCACCAACTCGATGGCTTCATAAGGACAGGTGGCCAGGCAATCGCCACAACCGGAGCAACTTCGGACATCAATCTGAGCGACGTAAGGCTGCAAGGTCATCTTGCCCTTATCCATCATCGCCAAAGCTGCCGATGCTGCGGCACCGGCCTGTGCCACGGTAGCAGGTACGTCTTTGGGTCCTTGGCACGTGCCGGCGATGAAAATGCCATCGGAAACGGTCTCCACCGGGGCCAGCTTGGGGTGCTTCTCCAGGAAGAAGCCATCTGGGCTGCGGCTCAGGCCGAACATGCGAGCCACCTCCACCGCGTCATGCCGCGGCTCCAAACCGGCGCTTAAGATGACCATGTCGACCGGTATCTGAACGACTCGGCCGAGATCAGAGTCCTCTGCCTTGACCGACAAGCGGCCATCCTGGGGAACTACCTCGGCCGCCTTGCCCCGGATGAAGACAGCCCCCTCCTCTTGCAGCCGCTCGTAGAACTCCTCGTAGCCCTTGCCAACGGCGCGCAGGTCAATGTAGAAGTGGTAGACCCGCGCGTCAGTCGCCTCCATAACCAGATGCGAGAACTTGAGGGAATACATGCAGCAGATCTGCGAGCAATACCTGTTATACCTCGCGTCGCGGCTGCCGATGCAATGCAAGATGGCCACGCTCTCCGGCTCGCGGCCATCCTCCAAGAGCAATTTCCCCCCAGTCGGCCCGCTGGAGTTGATCATCCGCTCGAACTGCACGCTGTCCAGGACGTTATCATATCTACCGTAGCCGTATTGCGTGGTGCGGGAACAATCGAAGAGATCGAAGCCCGTGGCCACGATCATGGTTCCTACGTCCAGTTCGACGATCTCATCCTCCTGCTCAAAATCCACGGCACCGCGGGGACAGAGCTTCTCGCAGACACGGCATTTGCCGGTTTGGAAATAGCGGCAATTATCCCTGTCGATCACCGGCACTCTGGGCACGGCCTGGGCAAAGGGGATATATATCGCGGTCCTCATTCCCAGCCCGGCGTCGAACTCGCTGGGGATCTTCTTGGCCGGGCATTTCTCCTGGCAGAGACCGCAGCCGGTACACAGATCCTCGTTCACGTAACGGGCCTTCTTGCGAACTTGCACCTTGAAGTTCCCTACATAGCCCGAAACCTCCTGCACCTCGCTGTAGCTTAGGATCTCGATGTTCTCATGCTGTCCCACGGACACCATCTTCGGCGTCAGTATTCAAGCCGAACAGTCCAATGTGGGGAAGGTCTTATGCAGCTGCGCCATGTATCCGCCGATGCTGGGCTCCCTCTCCACCAAGTATACCTTCTTTCCCGCATCGGCGATGCGTAGCGCAGCCTCGATCCCAGCAATGCCCCCACCTGCGATCAAGGCAGCGGGCTGCACAGGAACCTCCTTGACCTGCAGAGGCTCATGGTGGGCCACCCTGTACACCGCAGCCGCCACCGCCCGCTTGGCTCTCTCTGTGGCCTCCCTCGGGTCCTGCGTCACCCACGACACCTGCTCACGGATATTGGCCATCTGGAAGTTGAAGGGGTTAAGCCCCGCTTCCTCAACGGCCCGTCGGAAGGTGACCTCGTGCATGAGAGGCGTGCAGGAGGCGACGACCACCCTGTTCAATCCCAGCTCTCTGATGTCTTCCTTGACCAGTTCCTGGCCTGGGTCGGAGCACATGTACTCGTAAGCCCTTGACACGACCACTCCAGGCAACTGAGCAGCGTACTCGGCTACTTCCTCCACGTCCACTATTCCAGCGATATTGGTCCCGCAGTGGCAGACGTAAACTCCGATCCTCCTTGGTCTCTCTCTCATAGGCTCATGTCTCCTAGATATTAGCTTGAAGCGTCAAGCATGGATTCCAGAACTAGTTCGCTTATGTCGAGCGCTCTCATCCTGATCTTGGCCTGACGGGCACCGGTGAGCAAGGTACGTTTGCACTGCTGGCAGGCGGAAACCACCGCCATAGCACCCGTCTCCTGAGCCTGCTGCATGCGCAGCATGCCGACCTGGCCTGTGACCTCCCGGTCCGAGATCTCAACATCGCCTCCGCCACCGCAACACATGGCATCCTCCCCATACCTTGCCATCTCCCTGAACTCAAGTCCTGGTATGCTGCTCAGTATGGTTCGCGGGGCATCGTAGACGCCGCTCTTACGCCCTAGGTCGCAAGGATCATGGTAGGTCACCGCTCTCTCTATTGGACCCAGTTCGATTTTGCCCTCCTCGATCAGGCGGGCAAGGTACTCCGTGGCGTGGAGGATCTCCAAACTGGTGGGCAACCCCACGAACTCTGGATAGATGTGAGTCCAGGCATAGTAGCAGGAGGGACAGGTCGCCACTAGCTTCTTTGCATGCAGTTGCTTCACTCGCTCCACGTTATGGATCGCCAACTCTGAAACCAGGTCCTTCATCCCCGCGCCATAGAGAGGATAGCCACAGCACCACTCCTGGCCACCCATGGTGGTGAAATCAACGCCGGCATCCTCGAAGATCTGGACCAGCGCCTGGGGTATGCTGTAGGCCTGGGGGTAGAAGGCGGAGACGCAGCCCACGAAGTAGAGGACCTCCGCCCCCTTCTTAGCCTCAAGGTTCGGCGGCATCTGTTCCAGGTTCTCAGCCCAGATGAGGCGGGTAGCATTGTCGTCACCAGAGATGTTGTACTTTGTGGTCACCGTGTCGCGCATGACGCCCATATTCTCAGGTATCTGCAACCCTTCGTTGACGGCGTACTGCTTCAACATCAGCATCGTCTCGGTAAGGTCGATCCCTCGCGGGCAACGCGCCGTGCAGGCCTTACAAGTGGTACAGAGCCAGAAGGTGCGGCTACTGACCACCTCACCCCTCAGCCCCAACTGGATCAGCTTCCACAATTGCCGCAGCGTATAGTCCATGGCGAAACCGGTGGGGCAGGAAGCCGAGCAGGTGCCACACTGCATACAGGTGTATAAGACCCGCAGATCTGGCGTGACCTTCTTCCCAAACTCAAGGTCTAGTTCCAGGGTGGTGAAATCCAAGACATCTGTCACCAGAAGTACTTATCCTCCCTCTAATGTCTGCCTTGTAGGTGGTAACTGTCGAACCGTCTCCGTGAACTCGTCTACTACCTGCGCGAAACGCTCCCCCTCCGATGCAGAGACCCATTCCAACCGCAGCCGCTCAGGCTCAATACCTGAGAACTCCAAAATGCGTTGGAGAATGGGGACACGCCTGGCGGTACGATGGTTGCCGCTGATGAAATGGCAATCGCCAAAGTGACAACCCAGCACCAATACCCCATCGGCCCCCTCACGAAAGGTGCGCAGGATCAACTCCGGCGACACCCGCCCTGAGCACAGCACCCGTATGATGTTGACATTGGGTGAGTATTTGATGCGTGAGGTGCCCGCCAGATCAGCACCCGGGTAGCTACAATAGGTGCACGCATAGGAAACAATCCTAGGCTCGTACATCAAGCCATCTCCAGCAATCGCAGAGCTCCCTGCATCTCTGCCACCAACTCCTCATCAGTGAAATGCAACAGGGTGATGGCTCTAGAAAAACAGTGCCCCACACAGGTCCCGCACCCTTTGCAAGCTGTCTCGTCCACCTGTGCATGTCCTTCCACCAACTCTATGGCGTTGTACGGACAGGCTATCACACACTCGCCACAACCGGAGCAGCGTTCGACATCGAACTGGGCGACGTAGGGTTGCAAAGTCACCTTGCCTTTGTCCATCATGGCCAAAGCCGCCACCGCGGCCGCCCCCGCCTGAGCCACAGTATCAGGTATGTCTTTGGGCCCTTGGCACGTGCCGGCGATGAAAATGCCATCGGAAGCGGTCTCCACCGGAGCCAGCTTTGGGTGCTTCTCTAGAAAGAAGCCATCCCCACTGCGGCTGAGGCCGAAGATGTGAGCAACCCCTACCGCATCACGCCGTGGCTCCAGAGCAGTGCTAAGGATGACCATATCGACCGGGATACGCCTTAGCTGGCCTAACAACGTATCCTCGCATTTGACGATCAGTTTCCCCTCTTCCTCGGCTTTCTCGACCACATCGGTCACCTCTGCACCCTTGCCCCGGATGAAGATCACCCCCTCCTTCAGCAACCGCTTATAAAACTCCTCGTATCCCTTGCCGAAGGTGCGCATGTCAATGTAGAGTTCATAGACCTGAGCATCGGTGGCCTCTTTGACCAGGTGGGCGAACTTCAACGACCACATGCAGCAGACCCGAGAACAGTAGGGGTTATAGTTCTCATCCCGACTGCCGATGCAATGGAGGATAGCCACATTCTCCGGCTCACGACCATCCTTCAACACCACCTTCCCGCCAGTGGGCCCGCTGGCGTTGACCATCCGTTCGAACTCCAGGCTGGTTAGGACATTATCCAATCGGCCATAGCCATACTCGGGGGCCCGGATGGGGTCGAAGAGATCGAAGCCTGTCGCCACGATGATGGTCCCCACATCAAGCTCGACGATCTCATCGCCCTGCTCGAAATCAACTGCCCCCCTAGGGCACAGCTTCTGGCAGGCCCCACACTTGCCCCTCTCGAACCAGATGCAATTCTCTGTATCTATCACCGGTATTCTAGGCACCGCCTGCGCAAAGGGCATGTAGATCGCCTTCCGCGTCCCTATCTCTGCGTCAAACTCGCTCGGAATCCCCTTCGCCGGGCATTTCTCCTGGCACAAACCACATCCCGTACATAAATCCTCGTCCACGTAGCGGGCCTTCTTGTGGACCTTCACCTTGAAGTTCCCCACATAACCCGAAACTTCCTCCACCTCGCTATAGCTCAGGATCTCGATGTTCTCATGCTGTCCCACGGACACCATCTTCGGCGTCAGTATTCAAGCCGAACAGTCCAACGTGGGGAAGGTCTTATGAAGTTGGGCCATGTACCCGCCGATGCTGGGCTCCCTCTCCACCAGGTACACCTTCTTGCCCGCGTCGGCGATCCGCAAGGCAGCCTCGATGCCAGCGATCCCTCCGCCCACTATCAAAACCGCAGGCTCAACGGGAACCTCTTTCACCTGCAGAGGCTCATGGTAGGCCACTCGATAGACCGCAGCTGCCACCGCCCGCTTGGCCCTCTCCGTGGCCTTCTCTGGCTCCTCCGTCACCCAGGACACCTGCTCGCGGATATTTGCCATCTGGAAGTTGAAGGGGTTAAGCCCTGCATCCTCACACGCTCGCCGAAACGTGATCTCGTGCATCAACGGAGTGCAAGAGGCCACCACCACCCTGTTCAATCCCAGCTCTCTGATGTCTTCCTTGACCAGATCCTGTCCTGGATCGGAGCACATATATTCGTAAGCCCTTGCCACGACCACGCCAGGCAACTGAGCGGCATACTGAACGACTTCCTCTACATCTACCACTCCGGCTATATTAGTCCCACAGTGACAGACATAAACTCCTATCTTCTCCACGCCAAATACCTCCCTGTCTTCTCCAAGTCCAATACCTCCTCACAAGGGCTCACGTCATATAAGGACCCAAAAGGGCTTCGGCTGACACCAACTCCGTCCCAAGCCCCAGTTCCTTCCTGCCCAATCCCAGGCTGACGCCGAGAAGCTGGGTGAAGAACAGGACTGGGAGGGAGAAATGCGTTCCGTAACGAGCATTCACTTGATCCTGATAGGCCTCCACGTTAAGGTGGCAGAGGGGGCAAGCCGTGGCCAGGCAACTGGCCCCCCTGCGCACGGCTTCGGCCAGGAGGTCGTGCACTAACTTCAAGACCACCTCTTTCTTGTCGGTCATCATCAGGATGCCCCCACAACAGGCGGCTTTCAGAGGGTATTCCACCACCTCTGCCCCTACCCAGGATAAGAGATCATCCATATCCCGCGGGAACTCCAGATCATCAATCCCGCTGGGGCGGCTGAACTGGCAACCGAGATAAGGGGCCACCTTCAAGCCCTCCAGTGGACGAATAACCTTTTGCTGGATGGACTCTTGGTCCAAGTCGTTCACCAGTACCTCCAGGAAGTGGCGCACCTTCACCGAGCCTCCGTATTGGAGGTCAATCACGGCCAAGGCCTCCCCTACTTTCTCCCTCAGGTCAGCATCCTCAGTCAAGCGATGGCTAGTTTTGTCCATTATGCCGAAACAGCCGTTGCAGATGGTCACCAGATCGCACCCTGGGCTCTGCTTCTCCGCCAGCGCCAGGTTACGAGCATTGAGCGCGAAGGTGGGAAGCTCTCGGAGTGAGTATGAGGGGCTCGTCCCGCAGCAGTTCCAATCATCCAACTGCGCCATTTCCAGGCCTAGAGCTCGGACGACGGCCCAGGTAGAGCGATCATACGCTTTCGTACTGACCTCCTGGGTGCAACCGGGATAGTAGAGATAAGCCATTATGCCTCCCCTTTCTGCTTGATGTACTCCAGCATCTTGCCTACGTCCCGCCGACCTCTAATTCTGTGAGGCAAGAGGGGAAATCGCCTCTTCCAGAGCATCTTGAGCCCAAATGGAGCCAGCTTGATGAGCCCTAGGAGATCGAGCCTGCTCAAGAAAGAGCGGAGCATCAGTTCCAACTCTGCGCTGCGGCCATACCGGTCCACCGTGCTGGTGAAGGCTTGGTAGAGAGCCGGACTGCCCCGCGGGTACAGGTCTCGCCGCACCGCCATCCGCTTGAGATCGTACATGAATTCGGTGAATTGGATGCCAGCGGGGCAACGCACAGTACAGTAGTAGCAGGAGGCGCACAGCCAAGGGGTGTTGCTACGCAGCACCTTGTCCAACTCACCAGCTCGCAGGGCGGCGATGATCTGGCGGGGGGTATAATCCATGGCATAGGCCGTGGGGCAGGAAGCCGAACAGGTGCCGCACTGGATGCACTTGAGCAACTCCTCCCGGTGGACGATAGCTTCTTCGCCGGATTGTAATGTTCCAGTCTTGGACTCCAAAACCTCAGTAGACATGAAAATCTACGCTCCTTTCTCTCGGTCCTCCTGCGCTCGAAGCAAGACGTTTACCCACTCTTTAGGGATAAGCTGCACCGCATCCAGCCCATGGATTATACGCAGCTCGTTTATGCCCTCATCGATGGGTAAAGCATACCCGCATTGCAGAACGCTTCTCCAATTGGCCTCATGTCCTGCAGGAGGCTCTTCCTCCCGCCTTTTGGCCATCAAAATGGCATGAATATCTATCCCTTCCGGACATACCTCCTGACAGCGCCAGCAAGAAGAACACAGCCAACTGGAATAGTCCCCGTCTCCGCTGAGGAAGGAGGTAATTGAATGGGCACCCATTCTCTCAACGAGGCAAACTTCACGGCACAGGCCACATTGGGTACAACCCGCCAGTAAGGCATCCACGCTCCGGTTCCTCATGCCGAGCTCCCCATAAGCTTCTCAAGCATCACCGGCCCGATCTCCAACTCAACAGGGTCAATATCCATAGCCAAGCCCAGCAACTGGGGCAGGGCCAAAACGGGCATCCTCGCCGCCGAGGTTCGCTGCCCCGCCAGCCCCTGAAACCGCTCCAGCAACAGTTGACAGTTGCCACAAGCATCTATCAATACATTCGCCTCGGCCGCCGATCCCAGCTTGCGTTGGCCGGCCTCAAGACCTAATTCCTGATCCGTCAGATACAGGGTGGAACCGCAACAGTCGTACTCCCCCTCGTAAGCCATCACCTCAACCCCAGTCAACTCCACAATGCGTCGCATGGCCTGGGGCTGGAGGGTGTCATCGAAACCAACAATCTGATGAGGCCGGAAGGCCTGGCAAGGGTGCGTCAGCGCGACCTGCAATGGCAGCCTGGTCCTGATTCTTTCCCTGAGGGCTTCCAGATGCTCGCTGAGCACCTGTACCAGGTGTTTGACCGCCGCCTTTCCCTCGATATGCAGTCCAATCTCATGCAGTCTATCGTTCGCCTGCTGGCGAATGGAGGGATCTCCCAAAGCTACGTTGGCTCGTATTAATGTATTGGTACAGTTGCCACAAAGGGTCAATACATCCAGCCCCATGCTCTCGGCGAGACCGAGGTTGCAAGCCGCAAGGTAGAGCCACGATTCTGTAAAGGACTCCAGAGGGGCACCGCAACAGGCGGCGTGGGGAATATCCTCCAGATGGATGTCCAGTTCCCTCAATACCCTTTTCGCAGCCTTCTCGTATTGAGGCATGCGCTGAAGCACCAAGCAACCTGGGAAGAATGCCATTCTCTTCACAGGTCAACCTGTCACCACCTTCGTGAAATCGGCCGGCTCAACCCCTGGAGATTCTATGTCATGCTGCTCGTAGAACTGGACGATCGTCTTCTCGACCTCATCCTCCTTCTTGCCGATCAGTGCCCCTGCGAGTTCGGTCAACTTACCAGCCGGATAGAAGAAGAAGTCACCTGAGAGTGTCAGGGAAGTAATCATACCGTCTGCTACCTCTACATCGCTCCGGACGAGCCCCCCTGGAGCCTTATGAACGAGATGCTTGACGTCTACACCAGCCGCTATCCTGACCCTCCGTCCTTCCATCGGTCTGCCTATCTTGTGCAGCCACTCCGCGCTCAGGAACTCCGGGGCCAACCTCGATACCTCATTCCGTAGCTCCTCGTCCACGTCTGCGCGGGCCAAAGACCCCAACATCTTCTCGAAGTTTCGGGCCAGGCTGGCCGTGAGCAAATTTCGCGACGGCACCTCCCCCAACTCCCGCTTGATGGTAGTGAGGTTCTCCCGCATGCTCTTGTAGACCTTATCCCGAAACTTCTCGTCGGGCACTCTCAGCACGCGGCTCATCATCTCGTAGTTGAAATCGAGGATCAGATTGCCCACCAGGATCAAATACTCCCCTATCTCCGCCGCGCCATTACCAGATATCTTCCGTTTCTGAGCGACGATGTCGTTGACCGGCTTATACTCCGCCGGGATGCCTATCTCCCGATAGGTTTCGATGGGTGGCTGTAGGAATCTCTGGTAGAAGGAGGCCTTATCTCTCGTGGCCAAGGGGCTATCCTTGTGAATGATCAACTGATAGAACAACTGATCACCGTCGAGATAGACCCCTCCTCCCCCCACCTCCCGACGGAAGATGGGAATATCGTTGGCTCGGCAGAACTCCACATCCACTTCCTTTTCGAGGTCCTGGTGATAGCCGATACAGACATAGGGAGAGCCAGGAGAGAGCAACACCAGCGCTTCTCTGTTCAGGCGAGGCAAGGCATGATAGATCAGCTGCGAATCAGTCCAAGACACGCTCCCCAGATCATAAAGATGCATTGTGCCTCCGATGAATTAAGACCAAGT
Source organism: Anaerolineae bacterium (assembly GCA_041559215.1). Classification (GTDB taxonomy): domain Bacteria; phylum Chloroflexota; class Anaerolineae; order UBA7937; family B3-Chlor; genus JBFFDV01. The sequence continues at coordinate 17,969 of JBFFDV010000004.1, forward strand.
CCATCTAATTATACCACAATGGCCGCCAAACCTCAACAGATTAGATTATGCTAGCAGTACATCCAATACCATGGCCATAAAGATTATGAAAAGATATGGACTAGAAAGCTTGAACATTACCCACGCCCTCTTTCGCGAAGGCTTCAGTAATAGGACCACATTGCTTACGGTTATGAACAAGCCGAAGAGCAAAGCTATGCCCAGATAGAGAGACCCGAATCCGCCGACGAGATACAATGCCATAGAGCAGGCATACATCAGCACGACCGTAGCCACCGTACAGCGAATAGTCTTTTCTAAGGAGAAGACGGCAGGTAGCATGGGCACGCTGACCTTCTTGTAGTCCTCGGTATAGTAGATAGCCAGGTTCCAGATGTGATTGGGTATCCATAGGATGACGATAGAGGCGATGAGCAGCGCAGTAAGGTTCAAGCTATTGTTAACCGCTGCCCAGCCCACAAGAGCAGGGAACCCGCCGCTGAATCCGCCCAGGATGACATTCAAGGGGCTTCTCCTTTTCATCAGCAGGCTGTAAACCAAGACATTGTCAGCGAAGCCCAGAAGACCCAAGACAAAGGTCAACGGGTTGATCGTCCAGGCCAGAATGAGAGAGAGTCCTATCAAAAGAAGCCCCCAGTAGAGCGCCCTCTGCGGGGGATGGATTCTGCCACTGGGAATAGGTCGCCGCTTCGTCCTCTCCATCACCTGGTCCATGTCACGGTCAATATAGCAGGTGACGGTATTGGCCCCAGCGCAGCCCAGGGTGACAGCAAGAAAGGTCGCTGTGAAAAGACGCGGGGAGAAATTCCATCCTCCAGCGGCCACGATCATCGTGGCCAGGCCCGTGAAGACGAGGAGGAAGACAGAGGTAGGCTTCGTGACCTCGACATAAGCCCATACATCCTTCAATAAAGAAAGAGACACCAGGTCTCCATCAAGCTGAACATGGTTGTCCCTTTCGTATCCTGAACCGTGGTAGCCCATTGCGCAAGCAATCTCCACATCATGCCGTTATGGGATCACCCTTCCATAACACGGGCTACCAGTTCTACTATGTCCAGGACCTGCATTCTGACCTTTTCCCGGCGTGCTGCATTCATCAAGGTTCGCTTACACTGCTGACAGGCGGACAGAAGCACCTGAGCCCCCGTCTCCTGGGCTTGCTGCAGACGGGTTTTGGCTACCGCACCTACCAACTCCACGTCGCACATTGCCACGTCCCCCCCACCGCCGCAGCAGGAAGCATATAGCCTGTTATCCTTCATCTCAGTGAAAGAGATACCAGGGATCCTACCCACCACATTGCGCGGAGCATCGTATATGCCACTGTTCCTACCCAGGTCACAGGGATCGTGATATGTAACGGCCCGGTTGAACTCACCGAGCTTTATCCGTCCCTCCGCTATCAATTCCTCCAGGAGCTGGCTCAGGTGCTGCACCTCGAAACCCAGAGATTCTCCTATGATTTTGGGATACTCATGTAGCCAGGTGTGATAGCAAGAAGGGCAACCTGCCACCAGTTTGCTCGCCCCCGTACTTCTCACCGCTGCCACGTTATGCTCCACCAACCCTTCGACCACATCCCCCATGCCAGCAATGATGAGGGGATAACCACAACACCACTCTGCACTTCCCAATGTGGTGAAATTCAAGCCAGCTTTGTCCATCACTTCGACAGTGGCCTGGGGGATGCCATACGTAGCGGGGTAGAAAGAGGGGGTACAGCCGACAAAGTAAACTGTCTCCGCTTTTTCCTTGCCTCTGACACCCTCAGGTATCTTTTCCAGATTCTCGCTCCAGATAAGGCGCGCCTCGTTATTGTCCCCGGAGATATTGTAGGTGCTGGTAACCATCTCGAGCAGCGCGTCAAAAGGTTCAGGATAATGACCCAATTGCACCAGGTGCCTACGCATGGCAATCCACAAAGGACGCGTGTCTATCTTGACGGGGCATACCGCGTGGCAGCGCCCACAAAGCGTGCAATCGTAGACACCTCGCGTGTAATCCTCCAGAACCTCATCAGTGGGGAACACAGGGCCAAAGAGCCTAGCCCGAAGGCCATACTGAGCGGCTATGAAGGACCTCATGCGCCGGATTTTATCCGCCGGCTGCAGTGGCTCCTCGCTCTTTTCCGCATAGGTGGGACACCACTTGACGCACTCCCCACACCGAGTACAGGCATCAAGTTCCACCAATTGCTTGAACGAATAGTGAGAGAGATCAAACTTGCTCATAGGTCACCTTATTGCGCACCGACGGGACCTCTTCTATCCGCAGGGAATTGACGCTTGCCACGATGGCGCCAGCTATAGCGTGGAAGAACTTGCTGAAGGGGATATAGGCTATCACCAGTGAGGAGAACACAGCGTGGACTAGGAAGAAGAAGTCATGAAGCCTGCCCCAGGGTAAGGCTGCTGTCCTCACCACCAGCGCCGCCGGATAGCCTAAGAAGGCATAGACTGCAGTGGAGGGCAGTTCCTCAAACTCGAAGCTCAAACGGCACACCTCCGCTACGTAGCCCGACACCACAATGAGAACCAAGAAGACGATGATCTCCGTGTCCACGATTCTGGTCCGCATATCCAATTCCTTGATCACGTAGCGACGGATCATAACGATAATCAGGCCCACCATGACCACCAGCCCCCCAAACTCGTTCAGAAAGGCGGTGAGGGCATGGTCTTTGTTGGCAAAGATCGAAGTAAAGAGATTGTCCATACTGAAGACCGGTATCAAAATATCAACGCTTATGAAAGAGAAAAAGCTCAAAATTGTCAGCAACACGATACCGCCGAAAACGCAGAAATGGGCAACCCAGCGCAACTTATACTCTTTAAACAAGGTGGGATGAATTGCCCCATCCCAGATGAGCACCCGCAACACAGCCCCCAACCTGGCGCTGAAGACAACGGCCAAAGTATCTCTAATCAGCAGGGATAGCTTCTTACCGGCGCTGATATCGCTTCGCCCGTTGACGGTCCCCCGTAGCCAAATGGACAACGACAGCCCGATCCCAACGACAAACACGACCATAGCTGGGATATGGACGGCCCAGAATATGAGCATTATGTCCATTGATCACCTCTTGCCTCTTCGAGAACACCACTTATCAGGCTAGACACAACTTCTACCCGCTATTGGTCTCACGCCTGGCCAGTACGTACGCGTTACCACTAGCGGCTGGTTCCGAGCAATGCTATGATCGCCCCTCAGAGCTCCAGGCTGTGCGCAGACAAATCAAACCCCGGACCGAAGGCGTCCGGGCATTGAAAGAAGGCTAACAATCAACTTCGCAGCTTCTATACTGCCTCCCGATCAGCCCTGCACCTTCGCACAGAGCAGGAACGAAGCAGACCGGCTCCGGCTATTGGGCGGTGTGATTCTCCCTTTGACACATGCTGCGCAAGAATTCGGAGCGAGACCCTATCCTCCCTCGAGGATTTCCTTGTACTTCTCTACCTCCGACTCTATGAAGGACTGAAACTCCTCATCAGAGATCTTGAACAGGCTATCCACCTCGCCTAGATCGGAAGCATCGATCTTGGCCAGCCAGCCGTCGCCGAAGGGGTCCTCGTTGATGGGTGCCACATCCCATTCCAGTTCCTCATTGGTCTCAGCGATCTTGCCGCTGACCATGGCGGCGATGCGGCCGACCCATTTGCCTGACTCCATAGACATGAAGGTTTTTCCCTGCTCCACCGTGCGTCCCGCCCGAGGTATCTCAACGTAGACGATCTCCTTAGATATCTTCTGGGCGAAGTCGGTGACGCCTTGGGTGACCATGTTCCCCTCCACAAGAGCCCAGCCATGGTTCTTATCGTAGTATAGCTCGTCCGGGAACTCGTATCCTCCGATATTCATACTCTCAACACCTCCTCTTCCGCTCTGCTCACTAATCCTACCATAAAGTCATATGCGATACAATATCTGTAAGCAGATATCACTTCTCCTTATGATAACATGAGTAGGTCAAAGCCAGGTCTAAATCTGGTCTAAATCTGGTCATAGGGGCTGATGGGTATGTAGACAGAGCTCTGCTGTAGACAGCCAATAGCTTTGGTAACCCCTGAAGGCCAGGATGTGCCCATCCGACTTCCGCATCCCTTGAGCGGTGAAGTGAAGTTCGTCGTCCGGTAAGACCGCCGCCGTCTCCCTCTGGGGCGATGAGGTCAGATCCAAGCCTAGGTAAGGCACTACCCTTCTCCCTTGATTTCAAAGCGGTCCAAATCCCTGACCACAATTGTACTGGGGAATATGGCCTGGGCCTCCTCAAGCACTTCTCCCCCCAAATAGCGGCGTGATACATGGTTGATATACAAGGTGCCCACCCCCGCCTCTCGGGCGAGGGTGGCCGCCTGTGCGGCCGTCAGGTGAGCGAACTGCTCCGCCAGTTCGGCATCTGCGGATAGGTAAGTGGCCTCGATGACCAGGGCATCGGCCCCTCGGGCCTCGGGTACCAGATCATCCACCCGGCTGGCATCCCCGACATAGACCAGCCTAGTTCCGGGACGCGGTTCCCCCAGCACCTGATCGGGGTACACGGTGGTCCCGTCAGCCAAGGTGATGGACTCACCCTGCACCAACCGCCTCCGCTCCGGCCCTGCAGGCACTCTCAGACTCTCCGCCTTGTCAGCCAGGAATGGGCGTTTGCTACTCTCCTGGAAAGTGAAGCCGAAGCAGTTTGGCCCACGGTGGCTGACAGGGAAAGCAGTGAGGACAAAGTCCTCATTCTCCAGCACCACCCCGGGTGATAACTCGATGAACTTCAATTCCAAAGGGGGCTTTGCCCCTCGCAGAACGACCCCTAAAACTAGGTCTCGTACTCTCTCCAGAGCCCATGCCCCGCCGTATATCTCCAGAGTCGCCACGGCCTCCCAGCGGCTGAAGGTGGATACCAGCCCTCCCAATCCCAGAATGTGATCCAGGTGTCCATGGGTAAGCAATATACGCTGTAACCTCTTGAAGCCCAATCCGCTCTTCAATAACTGCCTTTGAGTTCCCTCGCCGCAATCAATGAGAAAACGATAATGCTTATAAAGGACCATGGTGGCGGTGAGGTTTCTCGCGACGGAAGGCGCTGAGGCTGAGGTGCCCAAGAAGACGATTTCAAACATCGGCCCGTCCCGTGATAGTCACTTTTCCTCTCCTCCCCTCCTGCCCTTCGACGAGGAATCTGATCTCCAAGAACCGCTCCACAACCCAGATATTGGTCAGAAGGTGCTGGGTGATGCGACAGGTGGTGAAAGATGAGCCTCGCTCCGCCAGAGCCATAGGCAGGATCAACTGGTCAGCCAGATGCTGATCCAGGGCAGCTCCGCTCTCATAGTGGCGCAGGAATTTCGCACAAGCCTCCTCAGCCACTTCCTCTGCTGGCTTGCCCTTCCTACCCAAGGCGGTGAAACCGGCTCTGACATTCTCGAACTCGGCCAGCAAGAGAAGGGCGGTGCCCTGCCCCCTCGCTGGAGCATCAACGATCTCGATTTGCGGGTCGAAACCCTCCCGGCGCAGCACCTTCTCCGCCTGGCGCTTCTGCCGCTCGGCAATGTGTTTGGGCAGGTTAGAAAGGGCTGATATGCCATAGAGCCTTTTTAGCTCCCCCCGTTCGGTCAGATCGAGGCCCGAGACGTCAGACACTTGATGGCCCATCCCCGTGACCTGAGCCGTCATGGCCCCTCCACCGATAGGGTACCAGCCCCATTGCTCGATCTCCACGTGAGCCTGGAACCCCATCCGACTCAAAGTGGGCAGATAGACCATTTTCAGGTAATGGAAAGGCGGGCTCCAGGCGACATGGGTGCCTCCTCGTAGCGAGAGTCGAGAACTCCCTTCTGCAAGCAGCAAAGGCATGAGCATGGCTTGAAAGACTAAGCTGGTGGCCCCGGCGCTACCGCCTTTGCGGGCCTCGGCCACGTCCCAGTAGTACTCGCCACTTCGAGGAGAGGAACGGGGTATGAAGCTCAGCGTTGGCGAACCTAGTTCTGCATCTTCCAGGTCGGCGCGACAGACCTGCGCCAGAGCCTGAACCCCGGTGAGGTGCTGAGCTTGCAAACCGGGATTGGGGCGCTTGAGGCGGATATTCTCAATGCGGACCGGTTTGCCTAACAAAGCGGAAAGAGATAAAGAAGTGCGCAATACTTGCCCGCCGCCCTCGCCATGGGAACCATCTATGACGATCATGGATGGAGCTTAGCCTCCTCGGCCCCTATGACGCTACTGTCAACCAACGGTCTCACTACTTTTCCCGACCACAAGCATCTCAGGCTCTTCCTCGCCCCATGTCCTAACTATCTTCAGCTATGTAGCAGGGTTCCTTCCTCGATTTCGCTATTCAGCAATGCCTTTTTGATCAGCCCCCGCCGCTCCCCTGAGATGAAACGAACGGTGAGAGCCGGTTGAGCTTCGATCAATTGGCACATGGTTCGCACTTTGGCCAGCATGCCTCCTGTTACGTCAATGCCGTGGGAGCCGGTCAGCATCTTTTCCACTTCGGCGAACCTGCACGCCGATATCTCTCTTAGGGGGCAAACTCCCGAATCCCGCAAGGGGTCTCCGGTGAATACACCTTCCACCTGACCAGCCAGGATTATCCTGTCCGGGTTGAGATAAGGGCTGAGATAGGCGAAGATCTGCTCCGTGGAGATGATAGCAGTGCCCCGTACTCGGTCGAAGGATACATCACCATATACCATCGGCACCAGCCGCCTATTCAGAGCCTCCCGGACCGGAACGGCCTCCAGATGAACCAGCTCCCCATCCTGGCAAAGAGCGGAGGCGGATGGCTGTAGGGAAAGAACTGGTATCGCTTGGCCCAGAAGTATGTCGATAACCAGACGATTCAAGCGAGCAGCCACTGCCCCGGTCTCGGCATAACCCCACCAGTCATCGCTTTCATCGAGTCCCTTTTGGAGGCCGTACTTGCTAGCGGGGGAATGACCGAAGGATCCGCTGCCATGCCCTAAGACTAGCCTCAAATCTGCGGCCTCGTCTAAAGCTTCTCGTATCTCCTGGGCGGCACGGAGAATAATCCTCTCTCTGGCGGTTTGCGGCGCTTCCTTGTCGGTGATCAGTGAACCACCCAACTTCAGGAATACCAACTCGCTCAATCCACCACCGTCCTATGAATACTCTTCGTGGCCAGCAAAGCCAACGCCTTCCCAGGAGCCGAGGCACGATACCTGGTCCCTTTCGGCACCACAGTCATCTCGCCCCTTTCCAGGGTTACCGTACCCAAATCTGTGTCCAAGGCTAAATTATCCTCCTGCACGAATACAAGCTCACTTCCCTCGCTACAGAGGTGCTCTTCGGCCTCACCCTCGCACCGGACCAAAGACAGGGACAGATCATCCACGATGATCAACTCAAGAGGAACGAACGGCTCGGTTAACCGCAACGCCTCTGCACCGATGCTGACTGGCTCAATCTTTCCTGCGCCTTTGGGGACAAAAAACCTGCGTTGGCCGTTCTGTCTGTTAGAGAAGAACTTCCTTTCGAACACCAAGGCTGGGGTTCGCGGAATGGAGCCGCAGCGGTGAGTGACCGCTTTGGGTATAACGGCCATCTCGCCACTGCGTAGGGTGTTATTGCCCCACTCGCTTTCCAGAATCAATTCCCCATCTAGAACTAGAAAAAGCTGCTCTTGATCTATGTGTTTGTGCCATGCCACCATGCCTTGACTGACGAATAGACGAGCGGCAAAATCGTCGATGTCGGCTAGGTCAACGACCAGAAAAGGCTGCGTCAGGTTCTTGGCCTCCTCAAACACATTTATCTTGACGATAGGCATAACACCCCCCGTGGTCTGAACCAAGGTCGAGCTCTCACGTCATCGTTCTCCCTGTGGGACTAGAGACGGCGCGAAATCCATGGTCACCTCAACTTGAGTCTGTATGACCCTTTGCGCTCCCTCTCTCTTCAGGGCACCCTTTACCCTTTCACACGTCTGAGGGGTGACCAAGGCGATCATATTTCCACCCCGACCGGCCCCCGACAACTTGGCTCCCAAGGCTCCGCTGCGCCTGGCTGCTTCCACCAGAGCATCCAATTCAGAGGAGGAGACGCCCATAACCTGAAGCAAGCGATGGTTCTCATCCATCAAGTGGCCCACCTGCCTCACCTTCCCCCGCTCAATGGCCCGACGGGCTCTTGCAGCTATGTCGCCCACGCTGCGGAAAAGGGCCTCATATCTGTCTTTAGATTTCTCCCAGGCCAGACGCACCGCGCCAACCACAATTTTGGTGGAGCTCTCCACGCCTGTATCGGCAATGACGAATAACAAGGGCTTTCCGACGGGAAAGATCTCCAACTTCCAGTCACGGATGAAATATACTGGCCGTTCAAAGGCTATGACCGTATTGTCTATCCCGCTGGGCGTGCCATGGTATAGTTTCTCCACCTCATAGACCAGTGAGGAAACCTCTTGCACCGCAAGATCTCTGGAGAAGTACCCTGCCAGGGCTTTCGTCACTGCTGTGGATACGGCGGCACCGCTCCCTAAGCCCCGAGCGATGGGAATGGTGGACTCTATAGTTATCGTCAGGTCATGCTCCAAATTCAGTCCAAGGTATTTGAGGGCATTGGCTACCGTGGCTGATAAGGGGCTCAGTGCCTCATCGCTCTCCCCCCCTTCCAGCCTAAGAATGCGTCCCAGATCCTTGGCCACGATTACGATCCCTTGCCCCTCCTCACCATCCTCGACTGTAACTTGAGCCTGTACCTGGGTCACGGGCACCGCAATGGCTGGCTGACCATAAACCACAGCATGCTCCCCAAAGAGGATTATTTTTCCCGGTGCGCAGGCTATTGTCATGAGAGGATTCCCTTCGGCCGCCAAAGTCAGTATACCACAGGAAAGGGGTATGCACAAGAAAAGTAGTGAACTCCTATCGCAGATGATATCATCTTGCCCAGGAGTTTTATTTCATGGGAGAAGTGACACTCCCCATCGGGGGCTTGAATGTGCTGCTCAGTTTAGCCATCCTCATCATCAGCATATTGATGGTAGCCTTTTTCTCCAGTTCCGAGGCATCGTTGATTTCGGTGAGCAAGACACCGTTCTGGAGATGGAACGGCAGATGGTGCACAAGGTCTTCGAGTTCGGCCAGCGCCAGGTGCGCGAGGTTATGATACCCCGGCCCGACATCGTAGGCATCGAAGCACAGGCATCCGTCGCCGACCTGCTGAAGATTTTCACCAGTTCGAGTCACTCTCGCTTCCCCGTTTACAGCGGCGACCTGGACAATATCACGGGTTTCGTGTTCGTTAAGGATGTCTTGTTGGCCTTGGCGCAAGACCCCACCGTCTGTGACAGACGACTCAGCGAACTTGTCCGCCCGACAATCTTCGTCCCCGAAACCAAGGAGGTCGGGGAGTTATTCCACGACATGCGCAGTCAGCACATGCAGATAGCCGCCATCATTGACGAATATGGTGCACCGCAGGGATTGTTACGCTGGAGGAGTTAGTGGAAGAGATAGTAGGGCGCCTGACCGACGAATGGGTGACGGAACGCCCGCTGATACAGATTGACGAGCGTACGATGCAGATAGACGGCCTGATGCGCATAGACGAGGTGAACGAGGAACGGGGCATACAGTTGCCCGAAGATGATAACTACGAAACCGTTGCCGGCTTTATCCTGTACCAGCTGCGACACATACCCCAAGAGGGAGAACAATTTCACTACGATGATTGCAGCATCACCGTTCAGGAGATGAAAGGCCCCAAGATAGAGAAGGTTTTGATAACCAAGGAGTGAATCAACCTCTTCGAATCTCGTCTACCCTCTGCCACATCCTCTGCCAGTGAGTGCCTCTCCAATAGACCTTATCACACCGGGGGCATAGGCTGAAGTGCTCATGCCGACGCAACACATAGGGTGGAACCCGTTCCTCTACCTCCTCTTTGCTGACCGGTCTTAGAACCGTGTTGCAGCGCGCACAGCGAGAGGAAGAGATGTCTACATCAAGATCGAGGTCACGCAAGAGTTGCCGCATCTGCTCCTCGAATCGGTCGCTCTCGATGAGGAGGCACCTAAGGCCCTTGCGCCTGGCCAACTCTCGATCCCGGGTTAAGAGCGTCCGTCCTTCAGCGCGAGCTATACGCACCAGATCGCTATCTTCGATCTGCGAGAAGTAGACGGTATCATAGCCCAGTATCCGTAACCACTTGGCCAGGCGGCCCAACATGGCATCAGCAAGGAACTTCATGACAAACACCAAGCCCTATTTGACCATTCTCCACCGTCCCCGGTAGGCCGTCTGCATATCGTGCACAGTGATAAAGGCTTCCTCATCTATGGTGGTGGTCGTTGTGATTACAGAAGGCACTTCTTTCCTTCTCACCACTGCTTTCACCATATCAACCATGGCGGTGTGACCCGCTCCCAGGAACTCTGTGGCGCCATAACCCTCGTCGCGTAGCGTCTCGGCTATCTCTGTACCCTTACCCATGGAGACTATATTGACCTCAGCCAGGCCAATAGCAAGCTTTCTCTCGATGGTTATGCCCACGATGGTGCCCATGGCAAAACCTCCCGCATAGCCAACGACGTTCCACCAGTTGCCGATATTGGCCACCACCTGGCTGATCGCCACCAGAAAGATGATCACCTCAAAGAAGCCTATCAGTCCTGACAGCAGCCTTCGACCGCGCACGGCCATGAGAATCCTGACTGTGCCCATAGACACATCTATGAGGCGCAGGCAGAAGATGAGCAAAGCACCGATAAAGATTTCCATTCTTAACCCTCCAAATCACTTCCGAGAACATATGCACAAAAACAACTTCCCTCGCCAGGCGACAAGGGAAGCAGAACTAGCGTGACATATTGCGCTACACCGATCTTTATGCTTGCTAACTGTATCGATTATAATCGTATATCTGGAACTTGTCAAACATCATCTGGCCCATGAGATCACTCTCTCGTTGACCCCATTGTACTGGATATTCAAGCTGTCCGTGGCATTTTCCAATATTCTCCTTTGATTGCTGCCATCGGCGTCCATCACGTAGAACTCCCACTTCCCGCCGCGGTCCGATAGAAAGGCTATCTGCTTGCCGTCGGGATTCCACGCTGGGGATACGTTGTTAGGTCGCCTTTCCAGCAAAGCCGAACTGCTTGTCAACGGCCAGCGTCCGCTCCCATCGCCGTTCATGATGTAGATCTCCCAATGATCGTGCTGCCAGTGCATGAAAGCGATACGTGTACCATCGGGAGACGTCACCGGGAAGTGGTCATGCACATTCTCAGTGAAAACCCGGTTGTTCGGTCCCTCCACCTTAGTCATGCTCAACCCGTGGGCAAACCCGCTATCA
>JBFFDV010000005.1:0-24021 GCA_041559215.1 Anaerolineae bacterium
CGGCCAATGAGGTTCTCGCCCTCAGCACCACCAGCTTTCGCGATGGCGTCGTGTTCCTAGATGATGACGGCCGGGTGCTATACGCGGGCACTAATCGGGATGCCCGGGCAGTGGCTCAGGGCTTTGAGATGGCCCAGAGACATGGGGAGATCATCTATGGCCTGACCGGGCGCTGGCCCGTGGGCATTGATTGTGCGGCGCACCTGCTTTGGATGCGCAAGTTTAGGCCAGAGGTGTATCAGCACGTAGCGAGAATACTAATGGTCAATGATTGGCTGGTATATCGCCTGTGCGGAGTGTATTCGTCGGAGCCCACCAATGCTTCCTCATCTTTGCTTTTTGACGTAACGAAGAGGGAATGGTCTCTGAAGGTGGCCAACCTGCTGGAGCTATCGCCCCAGATCTTTCCATCTCTCTTCTCTCCCGGCCAGGTGGCCGGAAGGCTCAGCATAGAGGCGGCAGCATTCCTTGGACTACCGACAGGAACTCCGGTGGTGGTGGGACTTGCCGATTCCCAGGCGGCATGTTTGGCCTGCAACGCGCTAAATGATGGGGGCACAGTCGCGATCGCCGGCTCGACCATGCCTCTGCAGATGACTTTGATGGAGCCTCTGTTGGACGAGAAACATCGCACGTGGACTGGAGCCCACGCGCTGTCTCACCTTTGGAGCCTGGAGTGTAGCGCCGGCTTGGTGGGCGTAGCCTATCAGTGGCTTTGGGATGCTTTCGGAAGCGATGAGGCCACGGGCGGACCATATGCGCTGTTGAGTGCCGAAGCGGAGGGAGAGCCACCCGGGTCAGCGATGGCTTTTATGGGCCCTTGGATCGCGGACCACAGCCGGTTGGAGTTTCCCTCACAGATGGGCTTTCTCGCCCCTTTCCCTATGATGCTCGCTCCGCCTCTGACTAGGCCCAAGATGGCCCGCGCCATTTTGGAGAACATCGCCTTCGCTGTGCGGGGCAACCTTGCCCGACTGGAGGAGGTTTCAGGCAGAAGAGTGGCGTCCCTAGCCCTCTGCGGAGGGCTCACTAGGTCTGGACTGTTTAACCGCATCGTGGCTGATGTTTGTCAGATACCGGTGAGGGTGCCCACCATCAGAGAGGCCTCGGCATTGGGAACGGCGATGTGTGCCGCGGTGGGGGCTGGAGTGTATCCAGATTTGACCACTGCGGTGCAGTGCATGGGCGATTGGGAGGAGGTCGTGGAACCTGATCCCGCTATGCGCGGCAAATACGCAACTTTGTATAAGCGATGGCTCAAGACCTATCATAGGCTATTGGGCCGCTAAGGGGGAGGCTCCTACCTCCGCTTGGATAGAAGGTGTTTCATGGCTCAAGATGTTAGATCCGAGATAATCTCTATCGTGGACGAGCTGTATGACGCTGGCTTGATCACTCCCAAAGGGGGCAACGTCAGTGCCCGCATTCCCGATAGTGGGGAGGTTTGGATCACGCCCACTCAGCTCTACAAAGGGGGGTTGGCCGAGGAAAAGCTGATCCGGGTCAGTCTCCAGGGGAAGAGGCTAGAGGGGCAGGAAAGGCCCTCGGTGGAGACACCGATGCACCTCTTGATCTACCGCACTCGGCCGGATGTGGATGCAATTATCCACTCCCATGCGCCTATGGTCACATTGGTGGGATTATTTGATGAGCCCGTACCGTCGCTGACCATCGAGGCCATCGCCCTGGCTGGGACTCCACGGGTTCCTTTCATGCTCTCAGGAACCAAGGAAATATCCCAATCGGTGGTCGACACGCTTGGTGAGGGCTCGGCAGTGCTCCTGCAAAATCATGGGCTACTGACGGTGGGCAAAGACCTGCGAGAGGCCGCCATCAAGGCCCATCAGTTGGAGTTCGCAGCACGGATCGTGGTGATTTGCCGCCTTCTGGGCGGACAGCCAGCTCTTATCCCTGATAAGCTGGCCGAGTTCTTGAGCAGAATCGTGGCCTGATGCAGCAACTAATGTAAGGGCCGGATCAGGCTTGGGCACACTCGCTTAAGCAAGTAGGGCCTCTAGGTCGGACCCTTCAATGGTCTCCGTCTCTATCAACCGCCTGGCCAGCTTAACCAGTTTGTCCTTGTTCTCACGCAATATGCGCAGTGCCGTCTCGTGGGCCTGGGTGATCAAGCGACGAACCTCTTCGTCTATTGCTTGAGCGACTTCCTCGCTATAATTGCGTTGTTCGCCGATCTCCTTACCCAGGAAAACCAGTTCCTCCTTGTGGCCGAAGGTCAACGGTCCCAGCCTATCGCTCATGCCGTACTCGGTGACCATCTTCCTAGCCAGGCGTGTGGCGCGCTCAAGGTCGTTGCTCGCTCCCGTAGTTACATCGTCGAAGATGAGCTCCTCGGCCGCTCGCCCTCCTAGCAAGCCAGCTAACTCATCCTGGAACTTCGAGCGCTGCATCAGATAACGATCGTCCTCAGGCAGGTGCATCGTGTAGCCCAGAGCCATGCCTCGCGACACGATGGAGACCTTGTGCACCGGATCGCAATTGGGTAACATCTTCATCACCAGGACATGCCCTGCCTCGTGATGGGCTATAATCTCTTTCTCCTCATCGCTGATCAGGCGACTCTTTCGCTCGGGACCAGCTATGACCCGCTCCACTGCCTCTTGGAGTTCCTCCATGCCGATGGCTCGCTTGTCCCGTCGAGCGGCGAGAATGGCTGCTTCGTTGAGAAGGTTCTCGATATCAGCCCCGGAGAAACCAGGAGTTTGCTTAGCTATCACCGCCAAGTCCACCTCTTCGGCCAGGGGCTTGCCCTTGGCGTGAATACCCAGGATGGATCTCCGCCCATTGAGATCCGGTAGGTCCAAGACTACCCTGCGGTCGAAACGTCCTGGCCTCAGTAGCGCCGGATCAAGGATATCAGGTCGATTGGTGGCGGCCACGACGATCACGTTTGTATCGGTATCAAAGCCGTCCATCTCCACCAGTATCTGATTCAAAGTCTGTTCGCGTTCGTCGTGACTGCCACCCAGGCCCGCCCCACGATGGCGGCCCACGGCATCTATCTCATCCACAAACACGATGCAGGGCGAGTTGCGTTTAGCCTGATCGAAGAGGTCTCTCACTCTCGAGGCCCCCACGCCAACAAACATCTCTACGAACTCCGAGCCACTGATGCTGAAGAAGGGCACATCGGCCTCACCGGCCACCGCTCGGGCCATCAACGTCTTGCCGCACCCAGGCGGTCCCACCATCAACACCCCCTTGGGAATGCGAGCCCCTAGTGCGCTGAACTTCTCTGGCTCCTTAAGGAATTCGACGACTTCCAGCAGTTCCTGCTTGGCCTCCTCTACTCCGGCTACGTCATCGAAGGTGACTGTCGGCCTGTCCCCGCTAAACATACGTGCACGACTCTTGCCAAAGGACAAAGCCTGACTGTTGCCGGCTTGAGCCTGGCGCATCATGAAGAGTAAGAGGCCACCGAGAAGCAGCAGAGGGAGTAGGGATGAGATAATGGCAAACCAGCTGCCCCACTCGCTGGGTGTCTGCACCTCTATGGTGATCCCGTTTAGCATTTCTTGTGTCACACCCAGATTGGTGAGAACCTCTGTGATGTCGGCTCCCGGTTCTTTGCGCGATGCTACCTCCACGCCGTTAGTGCGGGTGATTTTCAGATCGTCACCAGAAACCACAATCTTGCTGATCCTGCCCTCTCGGGCGTCCTCGGCGACGGCGGTTATCGGCACCGTGGTTAGGCTAGTGGATGCGTTATATACATTGTAGAAAAGGGCCAGAACGATCACGATGATGATCAAATATATCAGCCCGTTTCGTATCCATCTTGAACTCACTGTTCATCCTCCGGATGAAGCCCCTGGCAGGAGTACCTTTGCGCAGTACTTCGCCAGATAACACTCTACTTAGAATCCCAGATATATTATACCAGAAAATCGTACAAAAAGCTAGTGATGGTACATACCATATTCGATAGGTCAAATTGGGCTTGTACGGGGGCGGAAAATACTCAATTCGGAACAATGAGTCCGCGTGCCGGTGTGCGGGTGTCTCTCTGCCGAGCGGTTCAAGGTATTGATATCGAGCAGCCTCCCTGGAGAGGCGTTCATCTCGCGGGTGGTACAAACGGGTGAGCGGCCCTGCTGACGGCCCGGTCATAGTCTTTTTGCCAGAAGTCTCAAGGATCTATGCAAAGTACCTGAGAAAAACCATCACCCACAGGGGTATCAGTCCCAGGACGGCCACAAGAGCTGTCATGCCCAGGATAATAGCCACCCAGTCCGGCCCCTTTACTTCCACCACAACAGGGGAGGGAGCCCTCTCCTCAGCCAAGCGGCGCCGCTGAGCCTCCATCTCTTCCTCCACACGGAGGCGTTCGAGAGTTCGCCTTCTCTCCTCCAGCCTGATGCGCTCTGCCACCTCCATCTGCTCACTCTCCCGGCGATAATCTGTCAAGGCTCCTCGCAAAGCTGCGACTGTTCGGTAGCGACGTGTCGAGGTCTTCGCCAGGGCTCTGTGGACCAACATGCTTAGGGAGCGAGGCACTTGTGGATTGGCTACGTGCAGCGCTTCGGGCTCTTCGCGAATGTGCTTTTCTGCGATCACAGAAAAGCTTTCACCGTCAAAAGGCGGGTGTCCGGTCAGCATCTCGTACAGGATCACCGCTACGGTATAGACATCTGAAGCAGGGACAATTCTACGTCCCATCGCTTGCTCTGGGGAGAGATGAAGAGCTGTGTATCGGGAGGGAGATTCCTTGCCTGGGGGGATGGGAGGAGGTGTGTCCAGAACACCGAAATCGGAGACCTTTACTTGCTGATCCTCGGCCAGAAGGATATTGCGCGGAGTGAGTTGGCCGTGGACAAACCCTGCCCGGTGGACTATGCCCAGGGCAGAACAAACTGAGATAGTGATGTCGAGGCTTTGTTCGATGTTCAGGACATCTTTCGAGGCAAGCAGTGACTCGAGGCTTTGCCCTTCGACGTATTCGGTCACGAGGTACTGAAGACCTCTTTCGCTGCCGATGTCGTAGACGGCAACGATATTAGGATGGGATAGCGTCGATATGGCCTGAGTTGCCCGTTGGAAGCGGTCCACGAACTCTTGCTCGATGGCATACCGCTCCCGCAGGATTTTCACTGCCACGGTTCGATTCAACTTTGTATCCTGGGCCTTGTAGGTCACGGTCTTCTCCCCACGACCTATCTCAGCCAGGAGACGATAGCGGCCTTTCAATAGAATCTCGGGCATATCTTCCCGCCAGCTTGGTTATCGGCTAAGCGTTTCCATCTTATTTTATCTAATTTACACTTGTTTGTCAACGCCATTTAGTGAATTGGGCTTCCGCAGCAATTAGGCACAAGCCCCAAGATACAGGGCTATGAAGAGCGAGGGGACACCCCTCGTGCTCCCCGGGCTTTTGCTGCGTAACGCCGTGAATCGAACTTGTCAAAGGTGGCGGATTTGCTTATAATTTTGCAAAATGACCGATAGGTTGGACCTCTTTGTCTCTAAGGTCGAGGAACAACTGGCCAATACCGATGAGACTACCGCTAACCCGATCCTCATCATGTTGAGCGGTTTGCCCGGCACTGGCAAATCCTATCTGGCGCGACGCCTGGTCGAGATAATACCTTTCGTTATCATCGAAAGCGATCAGGTGCGAAAGATGCTCTTCCCCCAAACCCAATATACAGCTGAAGAAAGCTATTGGGTGCACCGCACGTGTCATGCCCTGATGGCCAAGCTCTTGCGGAAAGGGGTGCGTGTCATCTATGATGCTACCAATCTGCATGAACGCCATCGAGAGCTGGTGTATCGCCTGGCTGACAGAGAAGGGGTTAAGTTGATGATTGTCAAGATAGTAGCGCCTGAAGAGGTTGTCTCGGAACGATTGCACAAGAGGCACGAGGAAGGCAGAGATCATCATGACATCTCCGATGCCGATTGGAAAGTGTATAAGCGTATGGCTAGGAGAGCGGAACCTATCGGACGCAACTACGTTGTTGTTGATACGAGTAAGGAGTTGGATATCGATATTACCAAGCTCCTACGGCTGATAAGGGCGTAGACAGGGATTCAACGTGAAATATATCAGTGTTCTTCTCATCTTTGTTCCCGTAAGCATCGTCGCTGGCTTGCTGAACTGGGATGCGCGCCTGGTGTTCTTCTCGTCCGCTTTGGGTATAGTGCCCTTGGCCTGGCTGATCGGAGCAGCTACCGAGGAGTTGGCTTGTCACACCGGCCCCCGGGTGGGGGCGCTTCTCAATGCTACGCTGGGCAACGCCGCGGAGCTGATCATCACTATCTTCGCCATCCGCGAAGGCCTACTGGAGCTAGTCAAGGCGTCTATCACCGGCTCCATTCTGGGCAATATCCTGCTGATCCTGGGGCTCAGCGTGTTTCTGGGAGGACTGCGTAACGGACGGCAACATTTCGAGCGCTCCGAAGCAGGTCTCAACGCCACAATGATGACACTGGCCATCATCGCCTTGCTTATCCCCTCGATTTTCGGCCATGCGATCGAAGTCCGGGACCACGACGCAGTGGAGTGGCTTAGCCTGGGAGTGGCAGGGGTGATGATGGCTATCTATATCCTGAGCCTGACCTACTCCTTTGTCTCCGCGAGGGGCAAGCCTGCAATCGAGGAGTACGACGTGGCTACATGGTCGCTGCGCAGAGCCTTGCTCGTCCTCCTGGCATCCACGGTCTTCGTGGCCTGGCTGAGTGAGATCCTCGTATCCGCAGTCGAGCCGGTGATCGCGAGCTTAGGCATAACCGAGTTCTTCCTGGGAGTGATTATCATCCCGCTGGTGGGCAATGCGGCGGAGCACCTGGTCGCCGTGCAGACCGCCTGGAAAAACAAGATGGACCTGACTCTGGGGATCTCCGTAGGGTCCAGCATGCAGATAGCCCTTTTCGTGGCTCCCCTACTGGTATTCCTCAGCCTGGCTATGGGTAACCCTCTCACCTTGATCTTCAATCAGTTCGAACTCCTTGCCCTGGCCGCAGCGGTTGGCATCGCCGGCCTCATATCTCTGGACGGGGAATCCAATTGGCTGGAGGGCGCCCAACTCCTGGCCGTTTATGCTATTGTGGCCATGGCCTTCTTCTTCCTACCCACATGAGAGAGAAGGAGGTTGGCAGAACAGCTGCGACGAAATCCATGGGTCGCCGCACCGAGGGCTGAGATTGAGCGATGGGTGGATGGCCATCTAAGATTTAGCCAGGACCTGCTGGTTACCGGGCGCCCAAGGCCACATTCAAGACGATCTCTGTTCCTTCCCGGATGGTTCTTATCCGCACCTCCCCCCCCGGATCGAAGCGCATCAGGATGGTCACCAGCGAATTCTGCTCGTCAATGCCCTGATCCTCGATGGCGATGATGATGTCTCCTGGGAGCAGTCCTCCCGTCTCGGCCGGACTGCGCGGCTCTATCGCTTGTATGTAGGCCCCGAACTGCACAGGTAGGTTGTAGGCGGATGCGATGCGGGGGGTGATGCTCACCCACTGCACGCCCAGATAGGGCCGCCTTACCCTTCCGTATTGGATCAGCTGATCTGTTACTTCCAAGACCGTATCGCTGGGGATGGCAAAGCCGAGTCCCTCTGCTACTGCGCCCCCATATCCGCTACCGCGCACGATGGCGGTGTTGATGCCTATGATCTGGCCGAGCACGTTAACCAAGGGTCCGCCACTATTTCCTTGATTTATGGCGGCATCTGTCTGGATCAACCCTTCCATGCTGACTCCCTGTCCAAGTTCCAGACGGCGGTCCAGCGCGCTGACCACGCCCACAGTGACCGTGCCCTTGAAATCACCAAGAGGGCTGCCAATGGCGATTACTGGTTCCCCTGGCTGCAAAGCTGCTGAGTCTCCCAATGCCGCCACTGCCGGAAGCTCTCCCTCGACGCGAATGACCGCCAGGTCGGAGAACACATCAGCGCCGACCAGGGTGGCAGAAACCTTGGAGTCATCGGCGAAGATGACCTCTAGGCTGCGACTGTTCTCCACCACGTGATTGTTGGTGACTATGTATCCTCGCTCGTCTATTATAACCCCTGAGCCGGAGGCTTGTGGCTCCAGGATTTGCCCAAAGAAGCCCCTCTGCGGTGGCAAGGTGTTGATCACGGTGACGACGGCGGGTTTCACCTTGGCCACGGCTTCGATAATCGCCGAGTCCTCGGTCAGGGTGAGGTAAGTGATCTCTGTATTCCCTCCCTCCTCGAATGTGGGCAAGGCTGCGGGTACTCGATAGCTGGCCGCCAGGTAGCCTGCCAACCCGCCGACGACCGCACCACCGGCGGTACCGAACAGGATAGCGATTATCACCGCCACGATGACAAGCGTATACCTGAAGCCACCTCTCTTCTCTTCCATCTTAGTAACTTCACCTTCTCACTTGACGATCACTGACGTTGTTTCGACAGCTATGGAGGATCAATCCCAGGGACCGCTGTCAGGGACTGGCAGGCACAATGCGGTGCCCACAGTTCGATATCGTACGCCCAAACGAGCGACTACTTCACCATCCTCATCCCTATCTCTTCCCAACGTCACTTCCAATTCGTTTATTTTCGTCTCATCGTCGGTCCGCAGGACCGTCAAAACCACGTCATCTCCAGGTTTATGGCTGCGTATCAGTCTGGCGAGAGCGTGGCGTTCATCCATCGCTGTGTTATCCACAGCGATAATGATATCTCCCACTTCTAGGCGCGCCTGATCGGCAGGCCCGTTCGAGTCTACCTCAACTATCAAGGCTCCGCTTAGTTGCCAAGGGAAGCGTTCAGGTATCTCCCTGGGAGGCAACTCCCAGGGTTCCGGGACTTGTCGCCACGGCTCCGGTCCCTGTTCCCAAGGCATCTGGGGAGGAACCAATTCCTCCAATGGTCTTGGAACAGCCATCTCAGGAGCTCGACGAGCGGTCAGGTAGCCTGCCAAGCCGCCCACTAGGCCCCCAGCCGTCAGCGAGAGGGTACAACCTAACAACACGGCCAGAGCTACGCCTAGCCAGACAAGAGATTTCTTCATGTGAGTCACTCCTTTCCAACTGCAACTACGTCACTCTAACTATAATTATACCATAGAAGCGCTGAGGAGAGATTGACACAATGTGCTCGCTAAGGCCAATAGCCACTTGCCATGAACACTGCCGAGTTGTTCTTGACGAAGGGGATAAGACTCTTGTGAGACAATGGCAGTCTCGTCAACTAGGTTGTTGCAAGGTGCCTCATGCCTCCCAGCCAGCTCCTACCAGGGCAATCAAGGTGGGCAGCATGGAGTGGCACATAGGCACAGCTACTTTTCCATTTTTTTGCCCGTACATTATTACGACGCCGGATTAGGTTCCCTTGTTCCCTAGCTAGAGGAGCGATTGGCGGCGCAGGTTCCACATGGCCAACAGACCGATGCCAATCGGTAACCAGAAGGCGATGAAGCGGAATAGCAGGGTGGCCACCACCACAATGCCCGACGGCACTCCCAGGCTGGTGTACACTGCACTTAGCGAGAGCTCTGTCACCCCTATGCCCTCAGGCATAAGCAAGAGGCTGATAATGTAGTTGGTTATAACGTAGCCTACAATTAGGATGTCTAGCCTGATTGGGAAACCCAGAGCATGGAAAACGAAGTATAAGGAGAAGATATCAGCGAATAGAGTCATGATACCGTACACAAAGGCCTTACCCGTCTCCAAGGGCTTCCTACGAGCCACCTCTACCGCTCTATAGAGGTTGTTTACGCTGCGGACCAGCTCTTTGGCGTTGTAGATACTCCTCTTGGTAACCTTTCTGAGGGGTGCGTCAATCAGTTTGACCAAGCTGGCTAGGAAACGCTTTAGCTGGCGGGGGTGTCTGTACCCCGCGATGACGGAGACGATTAGGCCCAGCATCAGACACAACATCGCCAAGGCAACCGCTAACTGGGCCGCGCCTATCAGTCCGCGAGTCAGTAGATAGAAGAGGCCGAGGAAGAATGTGCTGAGGAGGATGACGCCAGTCATCAAGTTCTGCAGGAGTAGGACTATGAGCAGATTGCCCAGAGAGAGGCCATGCTTGTCGAAAAAGCGGTAGCGAACGTAGATTCCCGCTGCGCCTCCCGCTGAGACGATACGGTTCGCTGAGCCGCCGGCAAACATGAGTTCGACAAAGGGCCAGAGACCTACGTGGTGTCCCAAGAAGTGGAGCAGCTTCTGAGTATATAGGGCAACAGTCAGGTAGCGCAGGGATTCGGCTACGACAGCCAGTATGACAAATCCCGTTCTTGCTTGGCGCAGCACCGCTAGCGTTTCGCGCTCGCCGACTAATCTCACCAGGAGCAGAGCCACACCCACTCCGATGATGAGCATGAGCAGCAACTTCTTGTAATCTATCCTCAGCGGTGCTTCAAACTCCTCCCTATCGGTCAGAGTTTTTTCGACCACGCTCTCCTCCTACAACCAGCCCTCTCGTCTGAAATAGGCCAGCATGCCAATCACGATAGCAGCCATGATCCCGACGATGATGCAGAAGGAAAGAGGATGACTGGCCAGAGGAAGTTGACGGAGATTCATGCCATAGATGCCGGAGATTACCGAAAGAGGTAGCATAATCACGGAAAAGATGGTGAGGATCTTTATTACCTCGTTGATGCGGTGAGAGGTGAGGGAGTCTATGGTTTCGCCAAGTCCCTCAGTGACATCCCACAGGTCTTCCAACCGCTCCCATATCTGCACTGTATGGTCGGAGACATCTCCCCAGTACACGTCCAAATCCCCCCTGAGGAACTCCCAGTCTTTCCGCTCCAGGCTGGCCATGATTTTCATCTGAGGCTTGATGGTACGCCGAAAGTTGATCAGATTTCGCCTGACAATGGAGATTTCCCTCACGATCTCTTGCGCGTTGGCGTCGAAAATCCGCTCCTCAATACCCTCGATGTTCTTGTTCTCCTTGTCCACTATGGGGAAACAGTAATCAACGAGGTCATCAATGAGCATATAGAGGAGGTAATAGGAGCCACGACCCATGAACTGGCCTTTAATCCCTTCGTCTTTCTGGCTATTCGCAAAGTCCTCGACCAGGGGCTTCAATGTACCATCGCTGACCGTGACCAAGAAGCCATGACCGACGAACAAATCCACCTCGCTTCGTTCCAGTCTCCTGGTGACCTTGTTGAAGACCGGGAAGTGCATGACGATGAAGAGGTAGTTCTCGTACTCGTCGATCTTTGGCCTCTCGATCTTGCTCAGACAGTCCTCCAAATCAAGAGGGTGGAAGAAGGGATAAGCCTCGCGGAGGTATTCGATGTCTTGCGGTGTTGGTTTCATGATGTCGGTCCAGGTTATGCTATTATAGGTCAAGGTTTCGATGCTCATCATCACCTCCTTTCCACCCGTAGTTGCTAGGTGCTCAACCGTCTTATCCGATGTCAAACCGATTTTTCATTATACTCACTTCATCTGTCCTTAGCAAACGGTTTCAGCGGAAGGGCTTGCGCAGCGATTGGGCGCATGCCCCAGTATGAAGGGGAGAATGAACCGCGAGGGGATACCTCTCGTGCTCCCTGGGCTTTTGCTGCGCAACGCGGTCGAAAAGACTGGCACTCTTTGGCCACGCTCAGCCCGACCAAGGGTTTGTGCCACAGGCGTTTGACTGATATGGGCAGCGGGCCCATCCATGTTGCGTTGAGTGGACAAGTAGTATAGGCCTTGAGCCTGTCATGGGGCGCCCGCTAGTTCGAAATTCTTTGACGCTTCTCATGCCGCGGAAGCTTGGTTGACACTGAAAGACCTCGGGTATATAATTGGCACCGTGGTTCATCCAGGAACCAACTTCATGATCCGCTCTTCATTGATGCTGGCGATGGAAAGGGTTGGCTATGGGAGAGAAGAAGTTGCGAGATGTAGTTTTGGAATCCGGCATCGCCGTTAAGCCGATCTATGCCCCTGAAGATGTGGCCGATATAGACTATGGCACAGACATCGGTGAACCAGGTGTCTATCCCTTCACACGGGGCATCCACAAGTACATGTACCGTTATCGGCCCTGGACTATGCGCCAATACGCCGGGTTCGGCACTCCCCAGGAGAGCAATCAGCGTTTCAAGTACCTCATCGACCATGGGCAGAACGCCCTGAATGTGGCCTTCGATCTGCCCTCCCAGATGGGTCTGGATTCCGATGATCCCCTGGCCTGGGGCGAGGTGGGACGGGTAGGGATGGCGGTAGATAGCCTGCAGGATATGGAAGATGCCTTTGAGGGCATCCCCTTGGACAAGATCAGCACCAGTCTGACTATAAACGCTGTGGCGAGTATCATGATGGCCATGTACTTCGTAGTGGCCGAGAAGCAGGGGGTTCCTCTGCAGGAGCTTCGCGGCACGGCCCAGAATGATATTCTAAAGGAGTATATCGGGCGAGGGACCTGGATCTTTCCCGTAGAGCCCTCTATCCGCCTCATCGGTGACACGATTGAGTTCTGTTCCGAGAATGTTCCCTACTACTATCCGGTAAGCATATGTGGCTATCATATTCGAGAGTCAGGAGCCAATCCTGTACAGGAGATCGCCTACGCCTACCTCATCGCTTCAGCCTATATCGAGCATATGCGGGGACGGGGCGTGGACGTGGACGACTTCGTAGCTCGTCTTTCCTTCAATTTCGACATCTGGGGCAACCTCTTCGAGCAGGTAGCCAAATTCCGCGCCGCCCGTCGTTTATGGGCCAAGATGGTCAAGGACAAGTTTGGCGCTACTGACCCTAAGGCGATGCAGATGAAGATGATCGCTGGCGGTGGTGGCGGTGGACTGACTATCGAGCAACCGGAGAACAATATCGTACGCGGTGCCTATTACGCCCTCATCTCCGCGCTGAGCGGCACTCAGACAATGGCTCTTTGCACCTACGATGAAGCCTATACCATTCCTACCGAGAAGGCTGCCCTCATCGGACTGCGCACCATGCAGATCCTCGTGGAGGAGATGGGGCTTTGTGATACGGTAGATCCCTTGGCTGGTTCGTACTATATCGAGCGCTTGACCGCCGATCTGGAGAAGAAGATCGTGCAAGAGATGGACAAAGTGGAGAGGATGGGGGGCATCGTAAAAGCTATCAGTGAGGGCTATGTCCAGCGCGAGGTAGCTCGCCAGGCTTACCTCTATGAGCGTGGCATCCAGCAGGGCGAGATTGTCAAAGTCGGAATTAACAGGTACCGTATTGAGGAAGAGGAGCGGGATGTTGAGCTCCATGAGTATAAGCCGGAACAGGCCGAGGAACAGATTCGACGGTTGAACAAAGTAAGGGCTGAGCGCAACGGCTCCAGAGTAAGTGAGGCTCTGGAGACACTGCGTCGTGCGGCTGAAGGGAAGGAGGACCTGATGCCGCACATCATGGAGGCTGTGCGGGCCTACGCTACGCTAGGCGAGATGACTCAGGTACTCAAAGATGTTTTTGGCGAGTTCAAGGAACCGGTGGGGCTCTGAATCTGCCAAATCAGGGGGCTTTCTGTAGCTCACTACGCAGGAAGGGGATTGCGAAACCGTTGCTGTCAGGCGTACGCATCGTGGACTTGACGCAGATGTTGGCAGGGCCATACGGTTCCATGCTACTGGCCGACCTCGGAGCGGAGGTGATCAAGGTCGAGGATCCGCGAGGGGGTGATCCGACCAGGCGACTTGGACCGCCTTTCGTTGAAGGGGAGAGCGGTTATTTCATAAGCGTTAATCGCAACAAGCGCAGCGTAGCTCTGGATCTTCGTAAAGCGGAAGGCCGCCAGGTCTTGTACGATCTGGTCAAGGTTTCAGATGTAGTCTTCAACAATTTCCGACCCGGCACCATGGAGAAGCTGGGTTGCGACTACGAGACGCTCAAGGAGATCAACCCACAAATCATCTATTGCTCCCTAACGGGCTTCGGTGAGACCGGACCATACAGGGATCGCCCCGCCTTTGACCTGGCCATACAGGCCATCAGCGGGGCGATGAGCATTACTGGAGAGCCTGGTCGGCCGCCGGTACGTATGGGCATCCCCCTGGGAGACTTGAGTGGCAGCCTCTTCTGCGCCTTTGCTATCTCCGCGGCTCTATACGACCGGGAGAAGACTGGGTCAGGCTGCCGCATTGACGTTGGCCTGATGGACTGTATGGTTTCTCTCCTGACCTATGTCGGTCAATACTATCTGATCGATGGCAAGGTGCCAGGCCCCATAGGCTCCGCTCACCAATCAGTTGTTCCGTACCAGGCTTTTGCAGCCGAAGATATCTACATCGTGGTCGCCGTCTTCGTGGAGAAGTTCTGGCGGGCCTTCTGTCAGGTCTTGGGTATTGAAGAACTATGCGATGATCCCCGCTTCGCCAATAACGACAGGCGGCGCCAACATCGAGAGGAGTTGATTCCGATCCTGGAGGACATCTTTCGCACTAAGCCTGGGGATGAGTGGCTGAGGCTTCTATCTGAAGCTGGAGTACCTTGCAGCCCCATCAACACGTTGGACCGCATCTTCTCCGCGCCGCAGGTAGAGGCTCGCAACATGGTGGTGGAGATAGATCATCCAAAGGCTGGCCGGCTGCGCTCCATAGGCAATCCGGTGAAGACCTTTCCCATGCACGAGCATCCCTTCGAGCCGGCGCCTTTGCACGGCCAGCATACCGAAGAGGTGTTGAGGGATATCCTGGGATATACACCGCAAGATATCGGCAGACTGTGGAGGGAGGGCGTCATCGCGTAGGGTAGCAGTGCGGCTTGTGCTCTTCGATGACGAGATGCCTTATTGCCCTCTCGTGGGAGGAGAGGGACTAAGTACCTATCCGGAAACTGGTAGCATCGCCCCTTGTACGCGGCACCCACGGGCACAAGGCCCTAGGCCACACACTTTTCGGATAGGCGCTAAGTTATGGACTGGAGGATAAACGGGTATGCGCATTGCCATTGACGTTGGAGGGACCTTCACCGACATCGTCCTCATTGATGATGTCAGCGGTCAGATTCATTACACCAAGGTGCTGACCACGCACGAGAACCTGGCAGAGGGGGTCATTGGCGGGATTGATAAGATTCTGGGGATGGTTGGCACCTCCTTCGATCAGGTGGAATACATGGTGCATGGTACGACGATTGGTACCAACGCTCTAATCGAGCGCAAGGGTGCGCGGACAGGCTTGATCACCACGGAGGGGATGCGGGATGTGCTAGAGATAGGACGCATTGAACGGCCCGATGCTGGCCTGTATGACATCTTCGTTGATACACCAGCACCCCTTGTGCCTCGATACCTGCGGCGGGAGGTCAAGGAACGGGTTGGCGCAGATGGCGAGGTGGTGGTCCCGCTTGATGAGAACACGGCTCGCGAAGCGGTGGGTTTTCTGAAAGGACAGGCTGTGGAGTCCGTAGCTATCAGTTTTCTCTTCAGCTTCCGCAATCCTACACACGAAAGGCGGGTGCGGGAGATTTGCCAGAGTGTATTCCCCGAGGCTACCGTTTCCGTTTCTTCTGAGATCGCTCCCGAGTTTCGTGAGTTCGAGCGCACCTCCACCACGGTCATCAACGCGTATCTGTCCCCAGTAGTGGAGCGTTATATAGACAATCTTGAGGGACAGTTGCGGGAGAGGTACGGCCAGGTAGATCTGCGCATCATGCAGGCCAGCGGCGGCTCGATGACGACGGAGATGGCCAAGCATCGAGCGGTCAACATCGTTAACTCAGGCCCGGCCGGAGGGGCACTGGCGGCCTCTTATGCAGGGCAGCTAGCAGGTGACCAGCAGGTTATCAGCGTGGACATGGGTGGTACCAGCTTCGATGTGGGCGTGATAGATCGTGGTGAACCTCGGGTAGCTCCCGAGAGTCAGTTCGAGGGCTTCCCAGTTAAGATCCCCATCCTCGATGTGCAGGCTATCGGAGCCGGCGGGGGAAGCCTGGCCTGGATTGACGAGGGCGGAGCGCTGAATGTGGGGCCGGAGAGCGCGGGCTCCGAACCGGGGCCAGCCTGCTACGGACTAGGCGGGGACCAACCCACAGTTACCGATGCCAACCTCGTACTAGGCCGCCTCAACCCTGACTACTTCCTGGGTGGGGAGATGAAATTGTACCCCGAGTTGGCCGAAAAGGCGATCAAACAGCATGTAGCTGAGCCCTTGGGGGTATCCATCGAGGAGGCAGCCAGTGGCATAATCCGTGTGGTCAATGCCAACATGGTCCGCGCTATCAGCGTAAATTCCACAGAGAAGGGGTTCGACGTGCGAGAGTTCGCATTGCTCCCTTTCGGTGGGGCAGGCCCATTGCATGCCGTGGAGTTGGCGGAGGACCTGGGCATGAGAAAGGTGGTCGTCCCTCCTTACCCGGGTACTTTCTCTGCCGTGGGCCTTCTGGTGGCCAACACACGCTATGACTACGTTGGCATCGTCGCCAAAAACGAGAACGAGTTGAGGCCTGAGGAACTAATCGCAGGGTTTAAGGAGTTGGAGGCCCAGGGCCGTGCCCAACTGAAGGCTCAGAACGTCCCCGAGGATCAGATTGAGATTCTTTGGTCAACCGATCTGCGATATGAGGGCCAATCGTATGAGTTGAACACACCAGTCAAGCGCAAGGACCGTCTCACTCAAGCTGATATTGATGAAATCGTGGACCTGTTCCATAAGCAGCACTACCGTATCTACGCTTATGGCTCCATTGACGAGATGGTCGAGTTCATCAATATACGGGTGGCGGCCATCGGTAAGGTGCCTGAGGTGGCGCTGGCGCATGGAGGGACAGGGGATGGTGATTCTGAGACTGCTCGTAAGGGTAGCCGTCCGGTCTACTTCCCTGCTCAGGGCTTCGCTGACACGGGGATCTATGAGCGCTCTTTGCTGCGCCCCGGGCATGTCATTACCGGACCGGCTCTTGTTGAAGAGATAGCCTCGACAACGGTCATTACCCCAGGCGTCAAGGGAACTATAGACGAGTATGGTAACATCATCATTCCTCTGTCGTAGGCAAAGGGATAATCGCTTCTGAATGTAGGAGGTATCTTATGCCGTATAAGGCTGATTCCATAACGATGCAGGTCATTCGCTATGCTATGGAGCAGGTAGCCGATGAGATGGGCCGAACGCTGGTCCGCACCGGCCGCTCTACGGTTATCAAAGAGATTGAAGACATTACCTGTGCCGTTTTCGATCGTCACGGCAATACTATTGCCCAAGCTCATCATGCACCGATGCTGCTCACTGGCTTCGAACTGGGTATGCGCGCCCTGGTCAACAAGTACAGGCCCGAAGACCTAGATGAGGGAGATATCATCATGTTTAATGACCCCTATGCCGGTGGTCAGCACGTCATGGATTTGGTGACCTTCGCGCCAGCACATCATGAGGGTGAGTTGGTCGGCTTCGTGGGCAGCATTGCCCACCATTCGGATCTGGGTGGCGCAGCGCCTGGAGGAACGGCTGGTGGATTGACTGAGATCTATCTGGAGGGCTTGCGCTTTCCGATGGTCAAGCTGTACAAGAAAGGCGAGGAGGACCCAGAGCTTTTCGGCATCTTGGAGAACAACATCCGCGTGCCAGATAAGACGCTGGGCGACATCCGCGCTCAAGCCTCGGCCGACTTTGTCGGAGTACAGAGGGTGCGGGACATCTATGAGAAGTATGGAGCCGAGATTGTACAGAAGTGCGAGGAGATGCTGCTGGATTACTCGGAAAGTCGCATCCGCGCCGGGTTGAGGAAGATCCCTGATGGCACTTATACCGGTGTGGACTACATTGACGATGATGGTCAGAGCGACGAGCCGATCAAACTGCAGGTGAATATTCACAAGAAGGATGATGAGGTGGTCGTCGATTTCGAGGGCACAGCCAAGCAGGTGAGGGGCAACATCAACTGCCCCATAGCAACCGTCCATGCTGCTGTTTACTACGCCCTTATCGCCGTCATTGACCCGCACGTTCCGCCCAACTCTGGTTGCTATCGCCCCTTCACCGTCGAAGCTGAGGAGGGACTGATCGTTAACCCAAGGATGCCTGCGGCGGTTGGTGCAAGGACTAATACTTCGCAAAAGATCGCGGAGGCGATGATGTTAGCCCTGTCCAAGGCGGTACCGGATCGGGTGCAAGCCGGCTGCCATGGGCAGATTACCAACTGCGGTTTCAGCGGCTACCATCCGGTCACGGGCAAACGTTTCGTCTACATCGACATCCAGGGTGGTGGCGCGGGTGCTCGCAAGACCAAAGATGGTCGGGATGGTCAGGACTCACACCTGGCCCGTTTCAAGAACACGCCTATCGAGGCGGTCGAACTGGAGTATCCGGTGCGCATATTGCGGTATGAGTTCATTCCCGATTCGGGTGGAGCGGGCAAGTACCGGGGTGGTCTGACAGTGCGCCGCGACATCGAGGTACTAACAGACAATGTCTCCCTGGCCCGATACGGCGACAGACAGCGCTTTGGGCCTTTTGGTCTCTTTGGCGGGAAGGAGGGGAGCAAGGGCAAGTTCATCCTCAACCCTGACGCCCCGGAGGAACGGCAACTAAAATCCAAGGGGCTGGATGTCCTCAAGAGGGGGGATGTGGTCAGCCTGCGATTGCCTGGTGCAGGCGGCTATGGCAATCCCCTGGAGCGCGATTTGAACCTACTGTTGCAGGACGTTAGGGATGGGAAGGTAAGCCTCGAGAGCGCGCGAGAGGATTATCGGGTAGCTATTGATCCCAAGACGGTGCAGATAGACGAGGGAGCGACGAAGAAGCTCAGGGATAAGGGCACATGAAGAACTCGATTCTAGGCAACCTGGAGTATGATGCGGACGAGGGACGCATCACCTTCAAGGATGTGCGTTACATGGTTATCCGGCCCGACACGGTCGTGGATTTCCAGAAGGCGGCAGAGGCCGAGATCGGTGAACGGGTAGCCGAGATGATGATGGCCGGCGGCTATACGGGCGGATCACGGTCATCGAGAAGATACAAGGAGCTCTTCAATTATTCCGATGAGCAGATAGTGGCCTTTATGTGCAAAATGGGAGGGGAAATCGGGTGGGGCAAGTTCGAGGCCGAGAAGCTTGACACCGAAGGTAAGGAACTGATTGTCACGGTGAGAGATTCGGCCTTTGCTGAGGCTTACGGCCCGTCGGACAAAGCTGTATGCCACATGATTCGTGGTGTGATGGCAGGAATGGCCGCTGGCATCTTTGGAACTGAGGTGAGCTCGGAGGAAACGGCGTGCGGGGCCAAGGGTGACGAACTTTGCCGCTTCGTGCTTAGGGGCTGAGAGCTCATCCTTCGTCTGGCGATGAGCTTTTGTGCGTCCGAAGAGTGTAGATATGTCCATGAACGGGATTTTGGCTTGACAAGGGAAATTCTTGAGGATATACTTACATCGCGTTGCTGGTCAGATACTCGTCATCAAGGTAGATGGAAGGGGGTGATGCCTATCGAAGCAACCATGGCGAAAGCGTCGCTGAAATAAACCTCAACCCGAGCTTTAAGGGGTCACCACCCTGAGCCGCTGGTAGGGTGATCTAGGTCCTCTTGAAGTCTCCAATTTCAAACCAAAGGAGAAGAAGAAATGGAACAGACTAAGTTTCTAATGGGCGAGGAGGATATCCCGACCCACTGGTATAACGTGCAGGCGGATCTGCCCGAGCCTTTGCCCCCAGTCCTTCACCCCGGCAGGTTGGACCCTGTCGGACCGGATGACCTGCTGCCCCTCTTCCCCATGGAGCTGATCATGCAGGAAGTGAGTCAGGAGCGGTGGATAGAGATCCCGGAGCCGGTGCGCGAGGTGTACAAACTCTGGCGACCCACCCCCCTGTATCGGGCCTATCGTTGGGAGAAGGCACTGGACACCCCAGCCCGCCTTTATTATAAGTATGAGGGGGTAAGCCCGCCCGGCAGCCACAAGCCCAACACGGCGGTGGCGCAAGCTTACTACAACAAGATGGAGGGGCAGACGCGCATAAGCACCGAGACGGGTGCCGGGCAGTGGGGTAGCGCCCTGGCCTTTGGCTGTAATCTCTTCGGTCTGGAGTGCAAAGTATACATGGTCGCGATCAGTTACCGCCAGAAGCCATATCGGAAGAGCATGATGGAGGCCTGGGGCGCCACAATAGTGCCCAGCCCCAGCGCAGACACCTCCGTCGGCAGGAGGATGCTGGAGGAAGACCCTGACCACACGGGCAGCCTGGGGCTAGCCATCAGCGAGGGGGTGGAGGACGCCGTCACCCACGAGGGCACCAAGTATTCATTGGGCAGCGTCCTTAACCATGTCTTGATGCACCAGACGGTCATCGGGCAAGAGATGAAGAAGCAGTTCGAGATGGCGGACGACTACCCGGACATGCTGATAGGCTGCATCGGCGGCGGAAGCAGTATGGGTGGCTTCAGTCTGCCTTTCATCCCAGACAAGCTGAAGCATGGCAAAGACGTCCAAATGATCTGCGTGGAGCCCATGGCTTCTCCGTCCGTGACCAAGGGCCTGTACAAGTATGACTTCGGCGATGCGGCCAAGACGGGGCCGGTGGCGAAGATGTACACCCTGGGCCACAGCTTCATCCCGGCCCCCATCCACGCTGGGGGGTTGCGGTACCACGGCATGGCGCCCATCATCTGCCTTCTTAACGATCTGGGGATCATGGAGACTCGCGCTGTGCACCAGGTTCCTACCTTCGAGGCTGCAGCGAGCTTCGCCCTGGCAGAGGGCATCATACCCGCGCCGGAGCCAGCTCATGCCGTTAAGGTGGCTATGGACGAGGCACTCAGGTGCAAGGAGACGGGTGAGGAGAAGGTTATCGCCTTCAACCTTTGCGGGCATGGTCACTTTGACATGGGGGCGTACGACGCGTATTTTGCCGGGGAACTCGTGAACTACGAGTACCCCGAGGAGAAGATTCGGGAGGCGCTGAAGGAGCTGCCTGAAGTCTCACCAGAGTATCAGTAGAGAAGGCATCTCTAGAGCGACCCCGTCAGACGAGTCAGGGAAGGACGAGGACCATCGTCTTTGTCCTTCCCTTTTGCCCTGCAAGTTTTGAGGGAATTTATGAACATTGGTGATGTCATTCTGCGCATAGTTGATTCCTCGGATGTGATCGTCCATGAGGAGGTAGATCCCGGACGGGTCGAAAGGCTTGCTCAGCGTCTGCAGAGCGATGGCTTCCTCAAGAACCCAGCCGTGGTGGCCGAGGCTGGAGGTCAATATGTGGTCTTAGACGGAGCCACCAGAGTGACAGCCTTGAGAGAGCTTGGAATACGAGACCTCTTGGTGCAAATAGTCGACTATTATGCGCCCAACATCCAGTTGTATGCCTGGTTCCATGTGATCGTCGGCATGCCCAGAGGTATGTTGCTAGAGGAGATAGAAGCTCTCGAAGGAGTGGAAATCAAGGCCATGGATCTGGAATTGGCACGCAGGGCTTTGTCGCTGCGAACGATCCTCTGCTATCTCTTGCTACAAGACGGGACCGTGCTGGGTGCCAAGGGCGGCATGAGCCTAGAAGCGCAGGTGACCCTCCTGAACAACATCGTTGACGCTTATAAGGCCAAGGCGCAAGTGTACCGCGTCATGACCGACGAAATGGAGGAGTTGCTGGAGGAGTTCCCAGATCTTACGGCGGCGATCGTCTTTCCTTGCTACAGTCGTGGGGAGATCATGAGAATGTCTCTTAACAGGGCGAAACTACCTATGGGGGTGACTAGACATATTATCTCTGGCAGAGCATTGGGGCTCAACGTGGACTTGGTTATGTTGGATTCTGATATACCTCTGGAGCAGAAGAACGTCTGGCTCGATAACCTGATCAAAAGGAAGATAAAGGACAGTCGGGTAAGGTTCTATCAAGAGCCTGTTTTCAGGTTCGATGAGTGAGGATAGGATGGGCTACCTAATATGATCATTTGCTGGCTGGGCCCATTCTTTTTTGCCGTCAAGAAGCCTAGCGAAAGGAATTAATAATTGAGCGAATTGAGACAAGAGGTGCTGTTGGGGAACGAGGCCATCGCAAGGGGCATCGTAGAGAGCGGATGCCATGTGGTGGCCTCGTATCCTGGTACGCCCAGTTCCGAGATATTGCCTGCGGTCGTACAGTTCAAAAAGGAACTGGATTTGGATACCCATGTGGAGTGGAGCATCAATGAGAAGGTGGCCTACGAGGTAGCTCTGGCGGCGAGCTACACGGGTAAGTGGGGGGCGGTGATTATGAAGCAGGTGGGGCTCAATGTGGCTGCCGACCCGTTGATGAGCTCCGCCTACACCGGCGTTAGGGGTGGCTTCGTTATCATCTCCTGTGACGACCCCGGCCCTCACTCCTCTCAGACGGAGCAAGATACCCGCTTTTTCGCTATGTTCGCCAAGGTGCCAGCTCTTGATCCTTCCAGCCCGCGGGAGGCTAAAGAGATGGTCAAGGCCGCCTTTGAACTATCGGAGAGGCACCGGGTGCCGGCCATCTTGCGCCCCGCGATCCGCGTCTCCCACGCCAGACAGAATATCGTTTTCTCGCCAGTGCCGAAACTGGAGCGCCGTGCCGGTTTCGAGAAGGACCCCGGTCGCTGGGCGGCTACGCCCCGCTTCCGCTACGTTTTGCACAAGGAATTGAATGAGAAGCTGAAAAGTATAGAGGAAGAATTCGAGAGATCAGAATTCAACGTGCTCCTCGAAGGCCAAGATAGCAGACTGGGTTTCGTCGCTGCCGGGACGAGCTATGCTGTGTTGATTGACACATTGCGAGAGATAGGGCTGGAAGGACGTTTCCCCATCTTAAAGATTGGAACGCCCCATCCTCTGCCCCAGCGACTGGTGGCTGAGTTCATCGCTGGTTGTGACCAAGTGCTAGTGCTGGAGGAGCCTGACGCCGTCATCGAGTTGCAGATTCGGGACAAAAGTAAGATTTCGGGACGTTATGACGGCGCGGTCCCCTCGGCAGGAGAGTTGACTCCAGAGGTCATATATCAGATCCTGACTGGACAAGTGGTGAAACTGGGCTTGTCTTTGCCTCCAGTTATAGAAACCGAGGAGTTGGCGAGACTGGTGGCCGACTTGAATCTTTCGGTCCGTAGACCACAGCTATGCCCCGGCTGCATGCATCGGGCCGCTTTCTTTGCCATGAAGAGAGCTCTGGGCCCGAGGGCTATCTATCCTAGCGACATTGGCTGCTACACGTTGGGACTGAACCTGAAGGCGGTGGATACCTGCCTGGATATGGGAGGATCTATCACCCTAGCCGCCGGCCTTTATCAGGCCTACCATCAGGATGGCAAGGATATACCTATCGCCGCTACCATTGGCGATTCCACATTCCTGCACGCAGGAGTCCCTCCCCTGGCCAGCGCTGTTCACAATCAGGCTCGGTTCATACTGATCATCCTGGATAACAGCATCACCGCCATGACTGGCATGCAGCCCACGGCCGATTCAGGCTTGCTAGCTGATGGTCGTCAGGGTCAGCGGGTAGCTATCAGGGATCTGGTTGAGGCCTGCGGGGTGCAGTTCATCGACGAAATGGATCCCTATCAGGTGAAAGATTTCAGAGCGCTGGTGAAGAGAGCAAGGGAGTACACCCGAGAGCCAGAAGGGGGCATCGCTGTAATCATCGCCAAGCGGCCCTGCGTCCTATATGACCCCACCCCTTTGCAAGAGAACCCAGTGCGGGTTACGGTCACGGAAGAGTGCGATAATTGTCAATACTGCCAACTCACTTTCGAGTGCCCGGCTCTGGTGCTGGATGAGGATCTGGGCCGAGTGGCCATAGATCGGCGAATCTGCGTCAATTGTGGGGTTTGCATCAATGCGTGTCCTAAGGAGTGTATCGTTGAAGCCTGATAATGCGATAGACTTGAAGCTGATTCTGGCCGGCGTGGGAGGCCAGGGTATCCTCTTCGCCACCAGGATATTTTCGGAGACAGCGTTGGCTCAAGGGTATGATGTCTTGGGGTCGGAAACCCATGGCATGAGTCAGCGAGGAGGGTCCGTGATCTCTCACCTGAAGATAGGCCCCTACCAGAGCCCTTTGATTCGTCATGGTACGGCGGACGTGCTGCTCTCCTTCGATCAGGATGAGGCATATCGCACGCTGGCCTTTGTCAAACGAGGCGGTCTTTGCTTCGTCAATAGCCCTAGGA